>CAJXXO010000131.1 GCA_913062655.1 uncultured Bacteroidota bacterium
CAACATCTCTGATCTGTACACCTAAAAAGGCGCGCTGAACGATCCCGAATTCGCGCAGGTCGGTCACCACTTTCTTGACAATGTTTACCGGAACAGCAAATGAGTACCCGGCATACGTACCCGTAGGTGTGGCGATGGCCGTATTGATACCGACCAGCTCACCATTCAGGTTTACCAGTGCACCTCCTGAATTTCCCGGGTTTACAGCCGCATCAGTCTGGATAAAAGACTCAATCGGCATGCGGGATTGCTTCCGCAGGATATTGATGTTTCGGCCCTTGGCACTGATGATACCTGCCGTTACAGTCGAGGTCAAGTCGAAGGGGTTGCCAACAGCCAACACCCATTCCCCAATCAAAGCCGAATCGCTGTTGCCCAGGGGTAAAGCCTGGAGTTTATCCGCCTCTATTTTGATCAGGGCCAGATCGGTGGAAGGATCAGTACCAATAAGGTCTGCGGCATACGTTTTATTGTCGGCCAGGGTAACCTCAATATCTTCCGCATTGGAGATAACGTGGTTGTTGGTAACAATATACCCGTCACTGCTGATAATTACACCAGAACCAGAAGCCACCTGCCTGCGCTGTGGCTCAGCATCCCTGCGGGGCATACCGAAGAAATGGTAAAAATCATCACCAAAGAATTCTCGCCAGGGGTCGTTTCCTCCGGCATAGGCATTGGAGGCAAACTTCTTGACGTGCACCACGGAAGGTGTAGACTGTGAGGCCGCATAGGTAAAATCGACCGGGGCTACCTTGCCCGATTCAATTGCATTATAGGTGGTCAGTCGCACCGGTTGATCTGTGGTCCGCTCAATGATGGTAGTAGGCCCGCTATCCGGGGCAAAATAGGTGGTATACACCAGTAGCACACCCGTGGCTACCGCCACAGACAAGAGCGTATTCAATAGGATTTGCTTCGCTTTCATAGGTGTTGCTCCTTTTTGATTTATTCCTAAACTAAATTCTGTTCAATTCGATTGTACAAACGTTAAAATAGAGCAAGTGGTACCAAAAGTTTGGAAAGCCCTTGCATTTTTAGCTTAATTAACGCAACTCTTTTGCCAGTCTTAAAATCGGTGAAAAAATGTCAGACGATCAGCAGCCGTTTCTCATGCCCGGTGTTTTCGGCCGGAAGTTCATCATCTTCGGAATTATTATCATCGCCCTTACTACGGTAGGTGTAGTTTTTTTCGACAATACCGATGATCAGGCCTTTCAGCCTATGCAGTTCAATCCCATTGATACCACTACTCCCGCACCCTACAAAGCCCGTACACCGGAGGCCATTGATTCGATAAAGAGCGAACCGGAATGAGCTACACTTTTTACAAATACCACGGCACGGGTAATGATTTTATCCTCATCGAAGATCGCGACAGACAATTTGACACAGAGAATGTCAAAATGATCCGTACATGGTGCCACAGGCGGTTTGGTATTGGTGCAGATGGGCTGATTCTATTGCGACCGGATGAGGAAACCGACTTTGAGATGGTCTATTTCAACAGTGATGGCCGCCAAAGTTCCATGTGTGGCAATGGAGGGCGTTGCATAGTCGCCTTCGCGCACCGGCAGGGATGGATTGGCCGGCAGGCCACGTTCCGCGCCATTGATGGATTACATGAAGCCGAGGTACTGGAGAATGGAGAGATCCGGCTACGCATGGTGGATGTGAGCGATATTGAGCTGGGCGACCACTACTATGTGCTGGATACCGGCTCACCACACTACGTCACCTTTAAACCCCTCGCCCAGGATGGTGACCTGGTGGCGCAGGCACAGGCTATCCGCTATGATCCTGAATATCGGGATGAGGGGATCAATGTCAATTTTGTGGAAGTGATCGAAAAGGGCGTTATCCAGGTGCGTACCTATGAGCGTGGGGTGGAGGCAGAAACCTATTCTTGTGGTACCGGTGTAGTAGCTGCTGCGATCAGCACTTTCCTCAGTGGCATGCATGACGAAGCCAAACAGTTTAACATCAACACCAAAGGCGGCACATTGGAGGTCTCCTTTACCACTGAGGAAGAAAGTCGCTTCACAGATGTATGGCTAACCGGCCCGGCTGTCTTCGTTTATCAGGGGCAAATAACAGCCTGACCTATATCCTCGCCATCTTTTCCCTAAATTTGGTACCGCTCAGGGAGAGGTCGGGCTATGATCAATATATACACACGTGAGGATAATCGGCTAAAGGAGATAGAGGCTCCCGGCTACAAGAGTTGGATCAATGTCTATCCTCCATTCAGCCATGAGAATCTGCGGAAACTGGGCGAGCAGCTCGATATTCCCTTCGACTTCCTCATTGACTCCCTGGATGTTGACGAGCGCTCCCGCTTTGAAGCAGAGGATGGGATTGAACTCATTGTGATGAAGACACCTATTCTGAACGATAAGGAGTCCGAAACCGATGCCCTGTATATCACCATTCCCCTCGGCATTATCATCACTAAAGATGTGATTCTTACCCTGAGCCCCTACGAAAACCCGGTGATCGATTGGTTTGTGAATGGCAAAGGCAAGAACTTCGACCCAGCCGACCGCTCCAATTTTGTGTTGCGCATCTTTGAGCGGAATGTGTACTATTTCCTGTATTTCCTCAATGAGATCAATAACAAGCGAAACATTTTCGAGAATGAGTTGCACAATTCTATGCGAAATCAGGAGCTCATCAACCTGATGAACATAGAAAAGACATTGGTGTACTTTGTCACCTCCCTGCGCTCTAATGAGTTGATGATGCTGAAGATTCAACGACTGGATTTTCTACACATCAGCAAGAAGGAACACGAAAAAGACCTGTTGCAAGATATCCTCATCGACAACTCACAGGCCCTGGAAATGGCTAATATCTATACCAATATTCTTAGCGGTACCATGGATGCTTTTGCCTCACTCATCAGCAACAACCTCAACCTGGTGATGAAGCGCTTGACTTCTGTAACCATCGTATTAATGGTGCCCACCCTGGTAGCCTCCTTCTATGGCATGAATGTTAACCTCCCCATGCAAGACCAACCGTATGCTTTTGCGGTTACCCTCTTGCTTTCTGTTGTATTGTCGGTTATATTAGTGATGGTTTTCGTCCGTAAAAAATGGTTTTGAAAGCTACCAATTAGCCCTTCTGCTTTAGCTATTAGCCATAAAAACAAACTACTATGCTGGATTTTTATTCCGCTAGCACACGGATGGTGAATACCAGAAGGGGTGTAACAGAATTGTTGGAATCTGCCTTGGGCCGCCCAGATGAGCCTTGCGATCTCTTGATTTTTAATGCCTCCATTGGCCACGACTTTCAGGAATTGGTCGATCAGGCTAAAGACCTTCAACCCCAGGCCACTGTGTTGGCGGCTTCTTGCTGTGGTGTTGTGGGCCGTGAAGGGGTGAGTGAGTCAATGAAAGATATGGCATTGATGGCCATACAAGGGAAAGAATTTGCCGTAGCGCATACCGATGGCATATATGGGCACAATTCGTATGAGAAGTGCCTTACTATGGCCCGGGAGCTGAAAGCTAAGGATCCCAACATCACCATTCTGTATTTCCTGGCCTCAGGTATTGATATAGCTAATGATAAATGCATTCAGGCTTTTGAAGAGGTATTTGGTCCAGAGGTAACCATCTTTGGAGCAACCTCCTCTGATAACATGCGTGGGTTCATTTCCTACCAAGCGGTTGAGCATGATGTATATGAGCATGGAGCTTATGTAGTCGGCTTTTCTGACCCTACCTTAACGGTAGACACACAGGCCACCCATGGCTTTGTCGCAGTTGGGGATCCATTGGTGGTTACCAAAGCGGAGGGCCATATCATACAGGAGTTCAATGGGCAGCCAGCCTGGGAAGAGTACCTGCGTAGATTGGGGCTACCGGAAGAGGCCAACTGTGGAGATACCATACCGGTCGGTGCGCTGGGTGAAAAGCTGCCGCCCGATTTAGCTGATGAGTATGGTAATGATCACATTCTCCGTGTAGTGACCAAGCATGAGGGGAGTAATATGTACTATGCCACCCAAATAGAAGAGGGTACCCCACTCTGGCTTACCACCCGGGACGAAGAGCTGATTTTCAACGAAATGGATCGGATGGTGGAAACTATGGTAGCGCGCGCAAAAGGCAAAACTCCGGTGGCCGTTTTTCATGCCGACTGTTTGGCTCGTGGGCGCTCCTTGTTTAACCGGATAATTAAGGAGGAGCTGGTAGGAAAGATGCAATTTCCATTTTACGTGGATGGGCAATGTCCGCCCTGGCTAGGCATGTATGGCTTCGGAGAATTTGCTCGTTTGGGGGGACAAAACACATACCACAATTACACCACATCGCTGTACGTATTGTACAGAGATGCGTAGATAGATCCGCTTTATGTCCTCACCAGCATCATACGAAGAACTGTTACAACAATACCAGGAATTACAACTGCGCGTTACTCGCTTTAGCGCCATTGAGCAGGAACTGATCAATACCCGTGATCGACTCGACAACGAGTTGGTCATGTATAAACGATTGCATGAGTTCAATGTGAAGGCATTGGCGCTTCAGGCGGAGGCTGATTTTCTTGCACTAGTAGCCGAATACATTATTGACATTTTTGAAGTGGAAGAGGCTGCGATCATCCTTTACCAACCCAGTGTAAAAAAATACCAGTTAATTCATGAAGGGTTAGACATCCAGGAGAAAGATTGCACTCACTTTGCCCAGCAGTTAATAGCCGCATTACCTACGCCAGTAACGGGCAATGCGCAGCTTTTAAACAAAGAAGAGGTAAAAGGACTGGCATTTTTTAAATCCTATGATGCAGCCATCGCCTACCAGTATACAGACGAGGACAACCACTACCAGCTCACTATTGCAGGACTGATATCGACCGCTAAAGCGCCACTATACGCAGCACTACAGGAGCGACAGCGTACGATTTTCGGGGTATTTGGACAACAAGTGCAAGCCCTAATGACAAGCCGAAAAAAGACGGAGGAGCTAAAGAAGATCAATGCGGAGCTAGACAACTTTGTATACAGCGTATCTCACGATTTGCGCTCTCCCTTGCTGTCGATTAAAGGCATATTGTCTCTGGTTTTTAACCTGGAACAAATTCAACCGGAAACAGCCGAATACTTGCAACTGGCGGAAACCAGTGTGGAGCGCCTGGATAATACCATTCAGGAAATTCTGGAATACTCACGCAATGCCCGTCTACATGTTAAGCCAGAGCAGTTTAATGTAAAGGAGTTAGCGGAGGAGATCTTTAAGGACATACAGTTTTCTACCAATCTGCCGGTACAGTTTCATGCGCAGATAGAGGCCGACCCCATGCTATATACCGATCGGTCCAGGTTGAATACCGTATTGAAAAACCTAATCAGCAATGCGGTGAAGTACAGACGAAAGGACATAGACAACCCGGAAGTACATTTCAGTCTTTTCCAGCAAGATGATCATTGGCACATTGAAGTGAAGGACAACGGTGAGGGGATACCTGAAGATCGACTGGATAAAATTTTTGACATGTTTTACCGGGGCACAAAGAATAGTATCGGCAATGGCTTGGGGCTATACATCTGTAAGGAGATCGTAGAGAAACTAAACGGTACCATTACCGTAGAATCTAAACCAAACGAAGGCACAACCATGACCCTATTGCTGCCAAAAATCAAAGAATCCTGATGCGAGGTTATTTGCTCATTGATGATGAAGCCGTATTTAACACCATTCATGCCAAGATTATTTCACTGGTGGATGAGCAAGCCAGCATAACCACCTGTGTATCCAGTTATGAGGCACTTGACTTGTTGAAAGGTGCGGCACAGCGGAAAAAGTTGCCGGATATGGTATTCCTGGATATCAATATGCCTGAGATGAATGGATTTGAGTTATTGGATGAATTATCCGAACTACCGGGCAATCCTTTTGCGTCTATCGGCTTTTATATGCTTACCAGCTCCCTTGACGAAAGAGACTTGCAACGCGCCAGAACCTATCCCTTCATTTCCGGTTACCACAGTAAACCGATGACCAAATCCATGCTGGAGGAACTGATCAGGGCTGGTAATCAGCCGGATTGAAAGCCGCCAAAAATTTATCCCAAGGCGTTTTACGGTAGTGATTCTCAGCAAAATAGACCAGCATAGGCAGAAGGTCATTTGCGTCTCGATAACCGGGAATAGCCTGTATTTTGCGGAGGTTGGTATTTAAAAATACCAGTGTAGGGTAGCTGATGCGCCCCTGTATGGTGCCAAGCTGTGCGCCCAGCTCGTTGATTCCCTTGCGTCCTTGTGGTTTCCATTTATACACCTCCTGGCCAAAGACAATGGTTTCTTTGGTTTCGGCATCGAGTCTGACACAATGAAAATTAGCATTCAGGTACGCCACAATGGTGGGGTCGGTAAAGGTGGTCTTGTCCATGCGCTTACACCATCCGCACCACTGCGTATACAAGTCAATGAATATCTTTTTTTCGTTTTCTGCCCATTGAGCACTCTGAGAGAGATTATCCAGGTCAGCCATGCTTATCCATTGCACCTTCTCGGTAGCAGTGGGTGGTTCTGCAGGAGTGATGGAAAGGAGTATAAAGAGCCAAATAGTAAACATAGCATCAGGTTTGCAATACACCGGGGTTGAAGGGCTTTTCAATAGGGGCGTGATTGGCCGCTTCAATGCCCATGGAAATGACCTGCCGGGTATCTACCGGATCGATGATGGCATCTACCCACAAGCGCGCTGCGGCATAATAGGGGGTAGTTTGCTCCTCATATTGGTCCGATATTTTTTCCAGCATCGCCTTTTCATCCGCTTCTGATATTTTCTTGCCCTGCTTCTTGAGTGCGGATACCTGTATTTGCAACAAAGTCTTCGCAGCCTGTTGTCCCCCCATTACGGCTATTTTGGCGGTGGGCCAGGCCACGATGAGTCTAGGGTCGTACGCTTTGCCACACATAGCATAGTTGCCTGCCCCGTAGCTATTGCCTACGATCACGGTAAACTTGGGGACCACCGAGTTGGATACCGCGTTGACCAATTTGGCGCCATCTTTTATAATGCCGCCATGCTCGGAGCGCGACCCTACCATGAAGCCGGTCACGTCCTGCAGGAATACCAATGGAATTTTCTTTTGGTTGCAGTTCATAATAAAGCGGGCCGCCTTATCGGCTGAGTCTGAGTAAATGACCCCGCCAAACTGCATCTCCCCATTTTTGGCTTTAATGATTTTGCGTTGATTGGCGACAATACCGACCGCCCAGCCATCAATGCGGGCATAACCGGTCACAATGGTTTTGCCATAGCCGGCCTTGTACTCCGTGAAGGAGTCTGCATCTACCAGGCATTGAATCAGGTGCTTAACATCGTAGGGTTTGGCATTGTCAGGGGCGAGAATGCCATATATATCCTTGGGTTTCTTGGCAGGCGCTTGTGCCTTTTCGCGACTGAAACCGGCCT
>CAJXXO010000132.1 GCA_913062655.1 uncultured Bacteroidota bacterium
TCTTTTATTGGGTGGTGGGGGATACGCCTGCGGAGCTCGTGGCGCATCACACTGCCATCACCGGGCGTCAACCGTTACCGCCCAAATGGGCCCTGGGCAACTTCGCCTCTCGCTTTGGTTATGAAACAGAGGCAGAAGCCCGGGCCGTGGTCGATCGCTTTTTGCAGGATAGCATACCCTTAGACGCCATTATCATCGACCTGTACTGGTTTGGAAAGGGCGTCCACGACAGCTTTAATATGGGCAATCTCCGCTGGGACCGTGAAGCCTGGCCCGACCCGGAAGGCATGATCGCTGACTTTGCCGCACAAGACATCAAGACCATACTGATTACCGAGCCTTTCATTTTACAGGAGTCATACAATTACGACAATGCGGTGGGCCTCGGCTTGCTGGCCACCGATAGTAGTGATGCCCCTTTTGTGATTGAGGAGTTTTGGTTTGGGCCCGCTGGATTGCTGGACATCTTCAAACCGGCAGCGCGTACCTGGTTTTGGGAGCAGTATGCCCGGCAGGTACAAAAGGGGGTAGCCGGCTGGTGGGGCGATCTGGGGGAGCCGGAGAAACATCCTTCCGGTATTTTTCACGTGAACGGTCCGGCTGATATCGTGCACAATGCCTACGGCCATTGGTGGAGTGAGCTGCTGTTTACCAACTACCAAAAGCACTATCCCGATCAACGGTTGTTTCACCTCAACCGATCGGGTTTTGCCGGTTCACCTCGATTTGCCGGCTATCCCTGGTCGGGCGATGTGGGCCGCAACTGGTCAGGCTTCGAGGCGCAGTTGCCGATTATGCTGGGTATGGCGTGGTGTGGGGTGCCTTACATGCATAGTGATCTGGGTGGCTTTGCCATGGGCGAGCAGGATCCTGAGCTTTATACCCGTTGGTTGCAAATGGGCGTGTTCAACCCCATCTATCGCCCCCACGCGGGGGGTGACATCCCTTCTGAGCCGGTATTTTGGGACGACACCACAAAAGCACGGGCTCGCGAGGCGATACGATTGCGCTATCAACTGTTGCCCTACAATTACCATCTCGCCTGGGAGGCAGAACAAAAGGGTTGGCCGCTTGCCCGGCCGATGGCTTTTTATGACGAGGCGGCTATCAGTGATACCACCTATGCACAATACTTTTGGGGCCGCGATGTGTTGGTGGCTCCGGTCTTCGAGCAAGGCGCCACTACTAAAACCGTCTATTTCCCGGAAGGGGATACTTGGGTGAATTGGTATACCGGTGCCGCTTATGAAGGCGGAAGCCGGGCGACCCTGCCCGTTTCTTTGGATGCCATTCCTTTTTTTGTGCGTGAAGGGGCGATTTTGCCCTTGCGTCCTCCATTTGACAATATCGATCGCGAGCCGACCAACTTGTGGCAGTGGCAGGTGTATCTGGATGATGAACTTCGGGCCGAGACCCGTTTGTACCAGGATGACGGCCATACGCCTGCGGCTACTTCCAAAGGGCTATTTTACTTCAAGTCGATACAGGCTCAATACCGGCCGAAGTCAGCGCAACTTTCCTTCACCCTATCACATGAAGGGCCGGGGCAGCGGGGATTACTACCGGAAATGGAGCAGGCAACGATCGTGATCCATGGTTTGCCGGAACCTCCGGCATCGCTGGCCATCAATGGAAAAGAGGAGCCTATTGAGTGGCAATCGTCTCCTTTGGCGCCCGGAAAAGCGGGGGCGTACTGGGCGGAAGCCACCCAAACCGCTTACTTGGTAGTTGCCTGGTCAAATCTGTAGAAATCGTAAAGTAATTAGTGGGTATTCTTTAATTTACAGCCGCTTAACAAAATCCTAAAGTAAGGCGGCATGCAGAAACCACGGTTATCCACTTTACAGATCTGGAACATGAGCATGGGCTTTTTGGGCATACAAATGGGATTTGCCCTACAGAACGCCAATGCCAGTCGAATTTTACAAGTTTTTGGGGCGGACGTACATGAGTTATCCTGGTTTTGGTTGGTAGCGCCACTGACTGGGATGATCGTGCAACCGATTATCGGTCACTATTCGGATAGTACGTGGACGAAACTGGGCCGTAGACGACCTTATTTTTTGGTAGGAGCCTTATTGGCTTCTGTTGGTCTCATCATGCTGCCACAAGCTGACCTGCTGATTGCCATCTTACCGGCTCTCTGGGTAGGGGCCGGCTTTCTTATGATCATGGATGCATCCTTCAATGTAGCTATGGAGCCCTTTCGGGCATTGGTGGGTGATAAACTAAACGTGGACCAACGTACTCTCGGTTTTAGTGTGCAGACGGTTCTCATCGGCTTTGGTGCGGTGATCGGTTCATGGCTACCATACGTGCTGGCCGAATGGTTCAATATTCCCAATACAGCGGCAGAGGGTAAAGTGCCTTTACACCTCATCCTCTCCTTCGTCATCGGTGCCGGGGTGTTATTGACCACCATTCTTATTACCGTTTTCACTACTAAAGAGTACCCACCCGAGGAAATGGAGAAGTACATTGACGAGGACTTCTACGAATCGGACGAACCACTGAATACTAACCTATCTGCCATCTTTACCGACTTTGGTCAGATGCCTAAGACAATGAAACAGTTGGGTATCGTGCAGTTTTTTAGCTGGTTTGCCCTTTTCTCCATGTGGGTGTTTACCACACCCGCATTGGCGCAGCATATCTGGTTGTTGCCACAGGACGACAATACCTCACCAGCTTTCAACGAAGCAGGAGATTGGGTTGGAGTTATTTTTGGTATCTACAATTTGGTATCTGCCTTATATGCCTTTTTACTGCCAAGTATTGCGGCCAAGCTGGGTCGAAAGCAGACCCATGCCTTGTCTTTGCTCATAGGAGGTATCGGTTTGATTTCAGTGTATTTTGCCCCTAATAAGTTTTGGCTGATCGGTTCCATGGTATGTGTAGGTATTGCCTGGGCCAGTATTTTGGCAATGCCCTATGCGATCCTTACCGGGGCAATTCCGCCCAAAAAGATGGGGGTATACATGGGTATCTTCAACTTCTTCATTGTTATCCCACAGATCATCAATGCCCTTGTCGGTGGGCCGATCATTAAATTCTTTTACGGGGGAGAGGCCATATATGCCTTGGTAACAGCGGGTGTGCTCCTAATTCTCGGTGCCATCTCTGTCCGCTTTGTGGAGGATCCTGATGATCCTGTGCTATTGCGAAAACAAGGAAAACTATAGGACTAGTTGGCCGTTTCCAGCTCATAGTGGAAGGCCATATTGATCAGGTCGCCCAACTGTTTGTAGCTTTCCGTAAGTCGTAGTTTCGCATCGCGATCATCCCCAAGCTTTTCCAATATTTCATCGAAGCGGGAAATGATCTTGTAATAGCTGTTTTGCACCTTGTACAGATTGATCTCCAGCGATAGCCGGTTGAAGAGGGTCAGCTTCCGCAGCACCAGTCGCAGGAGCTCATAATCCTGTGGTTTCAGCTCCATGATCTGCATAAAAAAGTGGAGGTGATCAGCGGCCACATATTGCAGGCTGGTACGGTCCAGTTCTATGTTCCACTTTTCTACCTCTTGTACCAGCGCTTGCAAGCGTATCACAGAGCGTTGCTTGTCCTCAAGGTATCGCAGGAGATCATTGTTGATGACCACTTTCAGGTTTTGCTGCAACAAGAACGGCAGCGGTACCTTTTCTTTGTTGAGTACAGAGAGCAGGTTGTAATTGCGGTTGTAAATTTTCTTGTAGCTGTCAGCCGCCAGTTCGAGGTCTTGTGACAGTATCTTCTCCAACACATGGCGCTGCTCGTCTTTGAAGAGACTCCGTAAGCTGAACTTGCGACTGCCAAAGTATTGCTCCATTACCGCTATGATGGCGGCCACGCTGTTATCATAAAAAGCCTGCTTGATGGCTACATACATTTCATCAAAGGTCGCCTCGGTCATGGCATCCGACACAGAGCCAATAATGTGCTGCTGCCCCAGGTACAGCGCGGCATAGCTGTAGCGTTTCTTCGAAAGGGTAATGCGCGAGTGGACCTTGGTACGGCCCACGATCAGTTGTAGTACACCCGCTTCCAGGCGATCAAAGTATTCGTTCTCCGCCCGGTAGATAAAGATCTCCTCCTCGGGCTCATTGGAGAAGATAGCGGCCACCGCGTAGTGCATGCCTACCTTGGAGAGGGTCAATCTGCGGGGCTCCACAAATTGCTCATAGATGTTGGCGCCTGTACCATATTCATTGATATTGGAACGCGCTTGTGCCAGCAGGTTGATAAACTCTTCCTCCAAATGGACATTGCCCTCCTGCTCGGCCAACTGCATGGCCCGGTTGGCGTATTGCAGAATCTGTGTCGTTTCAATGCCGGATACCTCATCGAAGAACCAACCACAACTGGTGTACATCAGCAACGCTTGCCGCTGCATTTCCAGCAGGCGCAGGAGCCGTGTCTTTTCGCGAGCTGTCAGTTTCCTGCCCCCGTGCGACTCCAGAAACTGGTGCACATGCTTACTGTCGCGGTTGTAGATGACCTGTATATAGCTGTTGCGTAGCGCCCATGGGTCTGGTGTCTGGTACTCTTTGAGTTGCTTCAGGTATACCTGGTTGAGTCGATCGCGGAGCCAGTCGAGGGCATTTCGGAGTACGCTGCGCCACTCCTGGTTCCAATCGGGATGACCGCCTGTGCTACAGCCACAGTTGCTACGCCAGCGTTCTACGCCATGTACGCAACTCCACGAGCTGTTTTCGTGGATCTGTGTTTCGTATTCGGGGGGGAATAGCTCCAGGTATTGGCCATAGTTGGTGATGGTGGCCAATTCATTTTGTTCGATGTAGTCGAGGCAGAAGGAGAGGGCCATATCACCCAGCTTGTGGTGGTGGCCGTAGCTTTCCCCATCTGTAGCAATGTGTATCAACTGCGGATCATCTGTGGGCGCAAAGCTGTCGATGATGCGGTGGGCGAATCGCTTACCATCCTTGAGCAGCCCGTTGAAGGCCACCTCCTGCGCCAGGCCACCGTGGTAATAAAAGACGGCAATGGTCTTTCCACTCGGCAGCGTGACCTGGTACGGACGCGTAGTGTCGAGCGATCCTTCATTCACCGGTGTCCAGTTTTTCTCACCTATTTTCCGCACCTGGGCCCCCTGGCGGGGCGCCAGTACCGTGTATTTGATACCGTGGTCAGCCAGCACTTCCAGCGTTTCGGTATCGACTGCTGTCTCAGCCAACCACATGCCTTCCGGCTTTCTGCGGTAGCGATATTCAAAATCGTAGATACCCCACTTTACCTGTGTGATCTTGTCGCGCAGGTTGGCCAACGGCATGATGATGTGGTTGTACACCTGTGCCATAGCGTTGCCATGGCCACCATACTTGACTATACTTTCCCGGTCGGCCTTGAGGATATCGGCATACGTTTCCGGGGCATGCTTCTCCATCCAACTCAGCAGGGTGGGGCCAAAGTTGTAGCTGATACGGAGATAGTTGTTGATGATCTTGGTGATCTTACCGTATTCGCCCAGGATTCTGCTGGCGGCATTGGGCGCATAGCACTCATAGTTGATGCGCTCGTTCCAATCGTGAAAAGGATAGGCCGAATCTTGTAGTTCGATATCTTCCAACCATGCATTTTCGCGAGGGGGCTGGTAAAAGTGTCCGTGTATGCAGACGTATTTTTGTGACATATACTATTCCTTCAGGGTTGTTAGGGTGCGAAATGAATCACACGTACGCCATGAGCGGGTAAGGAGATGGTGGACCATCCATCGAGTGGTGCTTTGGTCAACACATCCGTTGCCTGCGTGTAGGGCTGCAGCCGATCATGGAAACGCTCGGTAGCGACCGATGTGGGGCCATCCTGACTGCTGAGTAGCACCATCACACCCCCCGCTTCAGCATACCGAAAATAGGCATAGATTCCGTCTTCTGGTATAAATTGTTGCATTTCTCCGGTACCCAGCCAGGGGTGCTGCTGCCGGAAATCATTGAGTTGCCGGATAATGTTGAATAAACTGGTGTCTGCAACAGGCCAGTGGGCAGGATCGAAATAATTCAAGGTATCTCCGGGCCATCCACCCGGGAAATCCGTGCGCACCTTACCATCCGGATCGGTAGTGCCCTTGAAATTCCATTCCATTCCGTAGTAGATACACGGTATGCCGCGCATGGTCAGCAGCAGAACCACCGCTTGTCGCAGGCGTGGCCCTTGTGCCTGTAGCTGCGAAGCAATGCGATCGGTGTCGTGGTTGTCTAGAAACAAAATATTATTCACCGGTTCCTGCAAGAGGTAATCCTGCGTCAACAAGTTGTAAAGTCTTGACCAACCGGTCGTCCAGCCAAAGGGTTCCTGAAGGGCTGTTGGTACTGCAAAGTGCCACTGAAAATCAGTGACACCATCCAGGTGGCTGTCAAAGTCTTTCTGTACGTTAGTTTGACCGTGATTGTACACTTGTGTGGCCTTGTTGAAAACGAAAGTCTCACCAAATAAAAACAAGTCAGGGTAAACCGCCTTCAAAGCGGCTGTCCACGCAGCCAGGAAGTCGGTGTCGCTGAAGGCGTACGTGTCGAGCCGGAAGGCATCAATACCGGCATATTCTACCCACCAGATCGCTTGCTGGATGAGGTACTGCTGCAGGAGAGGCTGATCCTGGTTGAGGTCGGGCATGGAGGGGGCAAACCAGCCTTCCGTAAAGAGCTGTTGATCTTGTGGCGCTGCGTAGGGGTCATGTAGACTGGGCGCCTTGAAGTTGGAGTGGGTATAGCTGGGCCATTCGTGAAACCAGTCGGTGGTGGGCGGGTCCAGTGCCATCCAGTGTTGGCTGCCCACATGGTTGTGTACCAGGTCCATTACCAGCGCCATATCTCGTTGCTGCAACTGATCACCCAATTCCTGGTAAAGCGCATTAGGGCCCAGCCGCGGATCGACCGCTTACAGATCGGTAGCGGCATAGCCGTGGTAGCTGTCGCGGGGCTCGTTATTGGTGAAGATAGGGTTCAGCCAGAGCGCTGTAACGCCCAGGCTATCAAAGTAGTCCAGGTGATCGAGGATGCCTTGTAAGTCGCCACCATGCCGGGCCGACCAGGCTGCCCGGTCCAGGGTTTGGTCCAACATCTCCGGCAGGCGATCATTGGTTGGGTCACCATTGGCGAAGCGGTCGGGATACAAGAGATACATCACATCCCGGCCATTCAGGCCTCGCACACGCTGGGTGTCGGCCACTCTTGCCTGTAAAGTGTAGGGTTGGGTAATGGTTTGCCGGCCCTGGGAAAAAACGAGATCAAAGGTGCCGGGTTGAGCACTATCGGCTATCGCCAGGTCTAGAAAGAGATAATTGGTGTTGACCACGCGTGTGGTCCTGACCAACCGCACACCCGGATAATCTACCTTCACCTGCCAATCGGCTATATCCTCTCCATACACCAG
>CAJXXO010000133.1 GCA_913062655.1 uncultured Bacteroidota bacterium
CTTCCTGTAGTTGCTGTGCATAGTCTTCGTAGTCGAGGCAAGAGTAACTGCCATCGGGGCGTATTTCTGCCAGGCAGAAGTCATCCACATAATACCGCACCCGAAACATCAGGTCACCATTGAGCTGCTGCACCGCATTAATGGGGTCAAGCTTGACGGCCTTTTTCCGGTTCTCATCTGCCGTCACATATCGTCTGATAAGCGGATGTGTAGGGTCCTCCCGCTGGAAGTAGCTGAAGGAGATGAATCGCTCCCCACCCGAAGGTTGAAAGGTCGCTTCAATGTATTGGTACTCGTCCGTCTGAAGTAATAGGCTATCCGGTGGCAGCGGTATGCGGGTGAGTTGTCGCTCCGGTACTTTGTAAGGCTTGTCAGGTAGCGCTTTGGGTGGGCCCCAGGTGAGTAGCACCTGCAGCTCATCTGAGGCTTCGTAGTTGTAGGTGCCATTGGTGCCGGGAAATTTCCGGATCCACGCGCTGATATGATAACGCTTGGTGCGGTCGAGGGTGTCGTGGAGGCGCACGGTAAGGGCCTCACTGAATTCCACATTACTGATGCATAAGCCATTGAACCATTTGCCGGAACGTGGGTGACCATAATAGCCGACCGTGTCCCAATGGAAATTGGTGCCATGCGGCTGCAGCCAATGATCCGGTTGGCCTGCCGTGCCCTCTTCAAAACCCGGATTGGGAATCAGGTTTTGCCCTATACTGAGTAGCGGCAACATAAGGAGGAGGATGACTAATCGTAACTGCATACTACACTAACGCCTCACCAAAGATATGGTGTACGGGCTATTAGGTATTTTCTGGCGGAAGACGAAAATGGTAGCCACGAAGACACAAAGGCACTAAGGAGCACAAAGCATTTATTCTAAACCCTGAACTTTAAACATTGAACCCTGAACCTTAAACATTGAACCTTGAACTTTAAACTCTGAACCCTGAACTTTCAACTCCCAACTCCATACTGCCCCCCATACACCTCCCGCAAATGCCCCTCCATGATGGCTTGCACCTTACTTTTCAAGTCGGGGATATCGGCTTCAGTCAGCCCTTCGGTGGGAATAGGCGCATCAAAACGCACCCGCATGCGGCCCGGAGAAAGCTGGAGAAACATATGCCCATTCTGTCGCTTCCAGTCGTCCAGGATCGTCATGGGTAGGAGCGGTTGTTGTGTTTTTACCGCCAGCCGAAAGGCGCCATCGTAGAAGTTTTTGATCAACTGCGGACCCTTGTTGCGCGTACCCTCTGGGTAGATCAACACAGATGTACCCGATTCGATGGCGTGTACCATCTTCTTCATACTCTCGGCCCGACTGTCTTTGCGCGAACGGTCCACCAACAGGTGCAAGTGCTTCACGCAATAGCCGATCACCGGAATCTTGGTCGCCTCCTTTTTGGAGAGAAACTTAAAATCAATCGGTAGGGTGACGATGCACAGCAAAATGTCCAATTGGGAGACGTGATTGCTGACGATCACATACGGCTGATCCCGCTTAAAGTGGTGCTTCCCTTTGGCTGACCATGGCATACCAAACAGCGCCAGGTAGCACTTGGCCCAAAAGCGGACAATGGCGGAGCCACGGGTGAAGGCTTTGGAGCCGGATACCTTTAGCGTGACATACAGTACCGGTAAAAAGAATACGGCCAGGCCCAGAAATACGATGATGGCATAGATGGCCCAGATATGGCGCAATAGCCTCACTTATGCAGCCGTCTTTGGTAGAGCTGGATGGTGTTTTCCAACCCATAATACAAGGCATCACTGATCAGCGCATGACCGATGGATACCTCGTCCAGAAATGGAATCTGCTCGTGGAAGTAGGCGAGGTTGTCCAGGTTAAGATCATGACCGGCATTGAGGCCCAAACCCAACGACTGGGCAAACTTCGCAGCCGGTACATACTTATCGATGGCTTTGGCCGGGCCGTCTGGGTACAGGTGCGCATAAGGCCCCGTGTACAACTCGATGCGGTCGGCACCTACTTTTTTGGCGCCCTCAATGTATTGCTCTTGTGGGTCAACGAACAAAGAGACGCGTATGCCATGTGACTGTAAGTCCTCGATAACGGAACGCAGAAAATCGGCATGCTTGATCGTATCCCAGCCATGGTCACTGGTCAACTGATTGGGATCGTCCGGCACGAGGGTGGCCTGTGCGGGTTGTACTTCCTTCACCAGTGCCAGCCATTTGGCATCGGGGTAGCCTTCGATATTAAACTCAGTAGAGAGCTGTGGCTTCAGTGTACGGCAGTCATCGTACTTGATGTGTCGCTCATCCGGCCGTGGGTGAACGGTGATACCATCTGCCCCAAAACGCTCACAATCCAAGGCCACTTGCAGCAAGTTGGGCAGCTCGCTGCCTCGGCTGTTTCGTATCAGGGCGACCTTATTGATGTTTACCGATAAGTGTGTCATAGGCTGCAAAATTACTCATATGTTGGTTGGTTTTTGGGTAACCTGCCTTACACGGCCAATTGTTTATTGACCGTCATAATTGATGGGTATAATTGTGACATTGATTTGGATTGCGTAGTTTGAAGAAAAGAAAATCATGAAACAGCTTTACCAACTTGCGGTGATAGGCATCTTTTGCAGCATTGGATTTTCCGGATTTGCGCAGATCAACAGCGTCTCCGTAATCCCTTCATTGATCGATGAATGTGACTCTGTATCGGCTGTAGTGCAAGGGGACCTACCGGCTACCAATTACTTTTTCGACTCCAGCCGGGTGCGGATGAACGGCACCAACATTCAGTTGGAGGTCTATTACTCCAGTTCCGGTTTTGGTTCGCCTACCATCACGCCCTTTACCCATGAGGAAGAATTGGGCGTTTTTGCTGCGGCTACCTATTCTCTGGAGACGCTGCTTTTTATCAACGGTAAACAAAATGACCAGGACAACACCACTTTCAGTGTGAATCGATCCAACTTCCCCCGCAGTGTGTTGCCCGCAGATACCGGCAGTTGCAACCGTGGACCGATCACACTTGATGCCACGGTGAGAGGCGCTTCCTATCAGTGGAGCACAAGGGAAAACACAAGCACCATTCAGGTGAGCACAGGAGGTACCTATTCGGTCACCGTTACTGATGGGGCCTGCCGTCTGGTGGATTCGGTGGAGGTGTCCTTTTACCCGACTCCGGTAGTTGACCTCGGAGATGACACGGTACTCACCGCCTCGCAGACCTTGACGCTCGATGCCGGCAACTTTGCGTCTTACCTATGGAATACGGGCGCCACCACCCGAACCATTGTGGTCAGCACCATGGGCGACTATGCTGTGACGGTGACCGATACCAACGGCTGTTCCGCCAGTGACACGATCCGTGTATTCTATTCTACCGGTATAGCCAACAGTTGGCCGGAAACTTGGCGGGTCTATCCCAACCCGGTACACAATCAGCTTGTTATCCAGACCGATCAGCCAATCGATCAGCTACAGGTTGTCAATGCGATGGGGCAGGTCATCCACCGCGACCTAGCCCTGACACAAAGGCAATGGCGCATCGCCACAGACAAGTGGCCGGCTGGTATGTATTGGGTGGTGATAAGGGCCGGAAAAGAGGCTTACAGGTATCCTGTTGCTAAACCATAATGCAAGTTTCCAGCCCATACCACTGATATTCCTTATTATTTGCTAAGACATCACCAGTGGTGTGACTATTGCCATATTCTTGTAAAATGATATTTGTCATAGGTTATTAAGACGAATGTGCCGTACATTGGCACTATGCGTTATTTTCTGATTTCCATTTTGCTGTGTTCAATCGGCTTGGCGAGCTGCAAGAAGGAGCCAGTTTTGCCGCCAGAGCCAGAACAGCCGACATTTTTGTTGTGTGGTGAAGAGCGTCCGGACCTAATAGATTATTATCCAGATTCTGTTAGGACTATATTACAGAATTATGAGTATGCAGTTTTTGGTTTTTTTAGTTCTTACAATGACCCATTGAATAGTGCATGCAGTAATCTTAAGTTCGATTCATTTTCCGCTGATGTAGATGGGGATGGCGTGGCAGAGACGCACATAAGGTATGAAGGTTCTAAAAGTAAGTTTGGTGGTAATAGCATATATGAAATTAGTTCTGATAATCCTACCATACAATGGAACACACTACCGGACACAGCTTTTCTTGATACCATTCGCAAGTATATTGGATGGTGGATCACCAGATACATTGAAACCACAAAAGATAAAGCAGATACTCTGATGGCAGTAGACTATCATAGGGTACTCAGCAAAAAAGAACTGGAGGAAGATATTGATAAGTTAGTCTACGGTAGACCAACCCTCATCTCGAAATCTACGAGCTCTTCTAATACTGGATCAAGATATGACTTAGGAAAGTACATTGGCTCTGGCCGGTTTTATCACCACTCTGTTTTTAAACTTGGAACCGGTGAACGGAGAGTGGTTCGCTGGTTTATACACGATCTAATCTATAATCCAGATAGGCCCCAAGCATATGGTTATTGGGTCATAGGTGCTGATAGCATATATACCATACCCTAAAAAGGGCCGCACATCCGTGCAGCCCTTTTCTTTTTGTTATACATCCATCATTCGGCTTAGTAGCGGTAGTAGTCTGCTGCTTCAAGTAGTTTCTCTTTGTAAAGAGATATATCCAAGCACCAACAGAATAAGATTTTTACCTGGTGTAGATGATGGTTATAAATACTTATTGGCGTAAATAAGGTATAACTCTGGGTGGTTTCTAATATTAAGTCAATGTTATCATCCTAAATGAATGGCAATAGTGTGGGTGATATCATCGTTTTACAAAAACTTTTTGTTTGTAGCTGTAGCATGTTTATGCTCGTTTAGTATATTTATTATCTTAATTCACCGCAGACACACCCTAATAGCCAGATTCCATGAAAGCTCTTATAGTAGTCATTCTTCTCGCCATTGCTTCACAAGCTAATGCCCAGGATAATGTGATTGGAGTAAAATTGTATTCCTTTCATCCAAGAGTACTTTCAACTCGAGATTCCCCCAACGACCAAGAACTTAATCACAGAAGATCTTCATTGTCCTCAACCTCAATGGCTTTTTATGAAAGGTATCTTTCCAAGAAAGATTATCTACTAGGAATGATATACTATGATCAACACAATAGTGTTGTGAGTAGGCGACTTCAATTTAATGCAGGTGTAATTGGATTGGATACAGTAAGAAGGAATAGTAAGTTTTTTAGAGTAGACATTGGAGGCGGAAGACTACTGAGAACACATAAAGACCTATCATTAAAGATAAATGCAACTGCATTTTATCAATTCACTTTAATACAACGATCGGTTAACGAGATCAATTTCCTAGATTCCAATGGCGATTTTCTAGGTAGAAGGTACGAGGAAGTTCAGATGCCTAATATTAATCAGGTAGGGGTTTCAATTACACCACAGCTATGCTATAGAGTTTGGAATAACTTATCACTAGTACTAGATATTCGAGTCGATTTCTTTTACCAAATAACAAAGGGTCTCGAAAGGGAGATTACTGTAGAAAAGGATGAGTATTTAAAGCCTATTAGTAGAATAGAAATGCAGTCTTACGAATATGAAAGTGTATTGTATGTTTTGGATCATTATGGTTTAGGCCTGTCTTATAAATTTTAACTTGCTGATATGATATGTTCAAGACTAAATGGTTTGACGCTTCACTTCGCAAAATATTTTTGGGCGATTTTTTTTCTAGTGTTTCTTAAAGAGGGTATGACACAGCATGTGGTTGGTGTTAAAAGTATGCGACTTTATGCTGTGGATCGAATGCAAGCTTCAAATCCAGATACGGTAAGTACTAATGCTTTCGAGAGGCAATACATTAATGTTATTCCGTATTATGAGCGGTATCTAGATGATCATCATTATTTGGTGGTAATGATTGAACATGAGCGGTTTGAGGAAAATGGAACAGATTTTATACCTAGCCATAGTTTTGGCGATAACCGTTGGCAAATTGGTTTATCAACGGCAAATTTTATTCGAGTTGATGTAGGAGTGGGACAAGTTATAGATATCGATAGTAGGTTTACATTTAAAGCAAATGTTACTCTTTTTTATAGGCGAAAATATGAAAATAACAGTAGAACGAAAGTGGAGTATTATGATGATGCAGGTGTATTTTTAGGGACATTCAATTCAAGTAGTACAGGTCCCCCAGAGAATAGTATCGGCATTAGCTTAACTCCCCAATTGAACTATAATTTTTGGCGAAACTTTAGTGTGCACTTCGATTTGCGGTATGATCTAAGTAGTACCTTTCATAAAGGTTATAGAGTGAGAGATATATCACTGGAAGATGAATTTGGCAATATTATAATGGAGAGTCAATCTACAACATACTCGAATGAATTTAATATAGTAACGATGTGGAACTTTGGACTTGGCCTATCCTATCGCTTCTAGTGCCTGGAAGGTACTTGTCCATAGACTAAAGTAGTAATAAAAAGGGCCGCACATCCGTGCAGCCCTTTTCTTTGTGCTATAAATCCGTCATTCGGCTTAGTAGCGGTAGTAGTCTGGCTTATATGGGCCTTCTTTCGCTACGCCAATGTAGGTGGCTTGCTCGTCATTGAGCTCTTCCAGCTCTACACCGATCTTGGCCAGGTGCAAGCGTGCTACTTTTTCATCGAGGTGCTTCGGTAATACGTACACCTTGTTTTCGTAGTTCTCTGCCCGCAACCACAATTCGATCTGCGCCAGTGTCTGGTTGGTGAAGCTGTTGCTCATCACAAAGCTAGGGTGGCCGGTGGCGTTACCCAAGTTCACCAAACGACCTTCACTCAACAAGATGATATCGTGATCGCCAATAGTATACTTGTCTACCTGCGGCTTGATGTTAACATGGGTTTGTCCCCAATTCTCCTTCAACCACGCTACATCGATCTCATTGTCGAAGTGGCCAATATTACATACGATCGTCTTGTCCTTCATCATCTCGAAGTGACGACCGGTGATGATGTCTTTGTTGCCGGTAGCCGTAACTACGATGTCAGCTTCCTGCACGGCATCTTCCATCTTCTTCACTTCGAAGCCGTCCATGGCAGCCTGCAATGCGCAGATCGGATCGATCTCTGTCACGATCACGCGGGCACCTGCACCACGCAATGATTGTACGGAGCCTTTCCCTACATCACCGTATCCGGCAACTACCGCTACCTTACCTGCGATCATTACATCAGTAGCTCTGCGGATGGCATCTACCAATGACTCGCGGCAGCCGTACTTGTTGTCAAATTTCGACTTGGTGACAGAGTCATTCACGTTGATGGCCGGCATAGGCAAGGTGCCTGCCTTTTCGCGGTCGTATAGACGGTGAACACCGGTAGTGGTCTCTTCTGTAATTCCGCGGATA
>CAJXXO010000134.1 GCA_913062655.1 uncultured Bacteroidota bacterium
GATTGTCTATTTCTGCCAATCGGATCTCGATTCCGGTAACCGATGTATCTATAACCTGTAGTTTGTGGTGCCCCAATGCATTACCCTCTGGATCAAAACCCCTATCAATCACATATACTGCCTGATCCAATGATATAGCTGTACTATCAGGATGGCCTGATGAGGCATCGATCGCAAAAGATAAACCGCTGGGGTCTGTGACTTGCTCAAAATCTGCTTCTACTCGGGCCGCTCCACCACCCAATGCTGTATTGAGCCGCACCACCCAATGATTGCGCTGCCGCATTAAGCCAATATCCCAAGCTATTTTCTCTAGTGTACCTGCTACATATTGATCGCTAACATTGTAAAACACTTGGGTGCCATAGTCATTACCCGTCTCCACCTGCAAGGTGTTGACCGTACCGGGCGGTGGCGGTTCAACGGGAATCTCGCCCATTTCGCAGGCGGTGAAAGCCAATAGCATCCCAATAAGTATCGTGTATTTTACCATTGCCAAGAGATTCTGGTGAAAATGGATCGGCCCCAATTCATCGACTGACTGCCCCCACCCCCACCGTGGACGCCTCCTGTGGGGCCGGTGATCTGAATATTTTGCACATCCAATAGGTTTTTACCCCCTATTTGCCACTGCAAGCGATTGCCCCACCATTGGCCAGTGATCGTACAATCGACCGTATGGAAAGCAGCTACTCGTGTAGCCACCACCTCATCATTGCGGTTGAGGGCAAAGCCGGGAATAGCGCCATTGAATTGCCAAAAACCAGCCAACTGCCAGTTGTCGTGAAGCGTATATTGGAGTTGAGCACTGACTTGTGGAGCAAAAGCATAGGGATTAGCAACCCGATCAACTGCTTCCGGGTGGTACTGCCCGATGTAGGCGGCTTGCACCTGGGTCTGCCATTGGTCACGTTGCCACTCAAAAGACAGTTGTGTACCTAAGGAGCGAAATACCCCAATGTTGGTGTAGGTAAACTGATCGGACCGGCCGCTCTGCGCCAGTGTGATAAGGTCAGTGATGTCGTTGTAGAAACCGCTCACTTTTACTTGATAGCCGGATTGGTCGGATATGCGCTTCCAGCCGAGCTGCACCTGCACATTGTGGGCATATTCTGCTCGCAGCTCGGAGTTGCCAATGATATTGTGATTGATGTCCTCAAAGCGGAAATACAGCTCTTTTAACGTAGGCGCCCGGAAACCCTGGGCATAGGAAGCACGTATCGTGAAGCCCTCCTCTCGCCACAGCAGGTGCAGTGAGGGTATAATGGGGGCCCGGTATGCGCTGTTGTACGTATAGCGAAGGCCTGGGCGGATGGTCAACTGCGAAAAGGGTCGCCACTCTGCGGTAGAGAAGGCCGCAAGGTCGTATTGCCACTGCACACCCTCATCCATACGAGCGCCCACCGCCTGTTCGACATTGAACTCATATCCCAGCTCGTACGACCACCGAGCCGAGTCGGTCTCCCGGCTCCATTGTCCGCGACTCATCCACACTTGAAAACGCGAGGTGTCCTGGTCGCCCGGACTGCTGGAGAGGGTACGCTCCAGGTTGGTCAAGTCGGTACGCCAAGAGTTTTTGATCCGCTCAAAACGGTTAAAAGCCGCTACCATTTGAAAGCGGTGTTGTTGTCCTAGCTGTTGTTGCCATTGCCACCCGGCATTGGTCCGGTCGGTCTGATATGTATCATCAAAAGCCGTAAGGCCATAGGGTGGCCTTGGAAATCCCCGGTTGGTAATCACCTCGTCAAAGTGCTCTACGTAAGGGGCGATAAAGCCTTTTTTCCATTGATAGCGGTAATCGATCCGGCCGAAGTATTGCATTTTAGGGTCCCAATTGAGCACTCGGCTGTTGTCGGCTGGCCTTTGCTGCGGATAGCCCCAAAAAGCATGATCTGACCGCCAGCCATCGAAGTAGTTGCGTCCTCCGGTCAGGCGGATTTGATGTGGCCCCTGCTGGTAGCTCAGTCTGCCATCAACATTGTACTGGCCCACCGATTCGTAGTAAGCATTTACGGCTCCGGAAAAGCCTTCTTCTTCATCTGTGCGGGTGATGAGGTTGATGGTTCCCGCCAGAGCGTCTGTACCGTAGTTGACCGCCATGGGGCCTTCCACCACTTCGATGCGCTCGATGTTGTTGAGATTGAGCTGGCTGATATCAATATTGCCATTGAGTCGGCCCACCACCGGTACGCCATCGATAAGAATCTTCACATTTTGACCTGACAGGCCTTGTAGCCCCACACTGCTGCCGAGAATATTGTCCTGCCCTATCCTGACATTGACCTGCTGGCGCAAGACATCGCGTACATTCACGGCCCCTAGCGCTTCTATCTGCTGGCGATCGATCACCTTCATCTGGTGGACCACCTGGTCGCTGCGGATGGGCTGGTATTGTGCGGTAACCACTACCTGATCGAGCTGATACGGGGAGGGCTGCAAACGGATGGTCTGATCAGTGCGGATAGAAAGCGACTCTTCGTAAGGCATAAAGCCCACGTAAGTGATGCGCACACGTGCTGTGTCGGAACCTGACAATTTGGGCAAATGTACCACGCCCTGTCGATCGGTCAGGAGTGCCGTAGTGGAGGTCGGGTGTTGCAACTGCACTGTAGCAAATGGCAGGGGCTGCCCCTTGTCGTCCAACACCGTCCACTGCTGGGCATAGAGCCCACCCAACAGCCCCAACAAGACTATGACAAAGACTACCCTCATGCAACCGCAGGATTTTTTCGCCAATACTGCCAGGCGGTAACATTCAGCAACACACTCAGGCCAAATAGCATACTTAGTAAGATGACCTGACCCAACCAGTCAATAGTGGGTTTGTTGAACGCATCAATCACATGCAGTGCATGGGCCAGGGTGTAGGGCAAACTGACCAGAAACAAGAGGCCACGCAACCAATATTGTTGACCATACAACGCCAACACAATGAACAGCATAGGCAGGTGGTAAAAGACATTCCGCAGCACATAGACCATCGGTGGCAGAGTACCGTCAGCACCCGGGCGCATCACCGATTCCACGTAGAATATCTTACTCACATGGTAGTTAAAATGGAGGACCATGCCCACCAGCAGCAAGGTCCACAGCATGACCACCCTGATTTGATGAATGGATACCGTCATAGTAATTTATTCTACAGCTGAACGCCAGTCGTTATCGCCTTGCTTGACGTAGCTCGCCAACACTTCCTGAATGGCTTCCCGCACCTTTTCTGCTGTATCGCCTGCTTCATTTTGCAGGGCAAACAAGGCTTGCCATAGCACTTTATCCTCGATTTTTGGCGTGATGGTGATGTCTTCTTGTTGGGCAAATAAGGCGTCCCATTCAGCGCGAACCAGTGCCCAATAGTCGCGGTGCTCTTCCCACCAATCCATCGCCAACTGGCAATGGCTGTCATCAATGCGGGTATAGACATTTCTGCCTTTCTCTTCTACGAGTACCGAGTCACCCATCTCCGAACGTAGGATTTTAAGGTTATCCTGCTCATGTACCCAGCCTTCCGAGGTGATGGCATGTCGATTGGTACGCTTCATCACGTTGTAGTCGCTACGCTGGCTAAATTCTCTTCGCGGCAGCGGTGCATCCGTAGTGCTTTCCCAGTAGTGTTGACCGTCTACGTGTACCCAGGTGCCATTGCCTTCATAGCGTGGACTATCATCTACCTGAAAAACCTTTTGTGTCCATTGGCCTTCTACCGCTTCGGTTGGTAGTGCCGTATAGTCCCAATGCTTGTCGCGGTCATAGGTGTAGAGGTGTTGATTTTCATAGAGCCAGTCCTGGCGCCAATGCTTTACAATAACAGTATCATTCACCACCAATAGGTGTTGGATTACCAGTTTGTTATCCGTCTCCTCTTCTACGAAAATCCACTCTGCATCTGCTTTGGCGTGGTAGGGTTCATGCAGCGTATAGTTGCTGTCGCGCGGAAAAAACTCTGCATAATCAAAGGTGATGCTGTAGCACCCACACATATCTTTAATGGCCGCTTTGTCCTGCTCCAATTTTGTGGATTGGGCCAGGCCAGTCATGGCCCCAACTAAAAGTAGAGCACTTAGGAATATAGAACGCATAGTGAATAGGTTTTACGGTTTGATGAATGATTGGGTGAAGGCTCCTTTGTCAGACCGACCATGCAGCCAGTAGATGCCGGCTGGCAAATCGGATACAGGAATTGTGTAGGTATTAAGTCCTTGCTGATCGAGAAGCTGATGATACACCACCTGCCCTTGCGTGTTGACCACTTGTAGCTGGTAAGGAGTGGCCTCCGGCTGGTCCAATACAAGGTGCAATACATCGCGGGCCGGGTTGGGATAAAGCTGCACCAATGGGTTGACTGGGGTTTCTTCTACCCCTGTTACCACAAGCGGTTCTTTCTCAAAGGTGAAATCACCTGTTGATGAGCCACCAAAGGCAGTAAAGCGCAGTTTCCAAATATTTCCATTTTCCAGCTTCACAAAATAGACGAGGCTATCCTGAAGGCTCCAGGTGCCGGCAAAAGATTTCCAATCGTACCCAATGGTATTGATCTCATGGGTAAAGGCATGCGCGGTGTAGTCGCTGTAGCTGGCCGGATCAGGTACGGGATAAGCTTCGGCTACCTCCACCCCTTCGCGGTGCAATACACCGGAGACCGGGTAGGCGACCTTGGTCGGACCGGCTTGTATGGCAGTGATGTAGGTGGTAAACAGGAGGTCCCAATTGGACAAAACCGGTTCACGGTCCAGCGTCTGTTGCGTCAACAGATTCACATAAGCAAAGCGCTTGTCCGGGAAGTCGCCTTTCGTCACAGTAGCTGTAACATCTATGCTATTATCAATGGTGGCATAGCGATAGGTGTAGGTACCGCCTATCAACTTTTCGATAAAGAGCTTAAAGACCTCTCCTGAAGGCAAACGCACCAGGTACAGGGAATCGCCCGCTATCGTATGGGTGGTGAGATTGTAGTTGCCCCAGCCTATATCAAAACCACTTTGGTAGCGCGACAGAGCGCCATAGCTCCAGGAGGTATCGGCATTGACGAGGCTCTTCCATTGGCTAATATTGGTGGTGTCGAGCGTCTCGAAATCACTCACCGGGCCCGGGTAGGCATAGCACTCCATACCGCGTGCATTGTTTACCCGAATAGAAAAGCCAAAGTTGGCCACTTCAAAGGCGAGGTGCCATTCATCAGCAGATGCACGTGCGGTTTCGCCCTGGTCTAGGCTGTACCACACCTGGTCGGCATATCCGGCACCGAGAGAAACGGTTTCCTGTGTCGTTTGGGCGTATAGCCTACCTATACAGGAGCCCAAAAGCAGGAGGGAGAGTACTAATCTTCTCATGTGTTGTATTTGTTTAGGTGAAGGATTGACAAGCTATAGGGCCTGCCGTGGTTGCATTTCGGGCCCGAAAGTATTATTTGGAATGATTCTAAACAAGCCTATTTAGAACTATTCTAAATAAATACCTAAGGTTAGGTAAAGCAGGCATACCGGGACTACCTAATCTTAGGTATGGGGAGGAGGGAATGGGGTAATGAGAAAGGGAATGGCGCAAGACGATTGATCGATATGCGATAGGTGATGTGCGACTGAAGCGAAGCGATGACAATGGATAAGTGGGGAAAATAGTAAGTGGATAAATGGCGCGAAGCGAGATATGGCTCGCTGACGCTCGTGATTTGAGGACACGGAGGCGCGCAGAGGTAACACAGAGTTGCGCGGAGGAGGACTTTGGGAATGTGAGAATGTGAGAATTGGCGCAAAGCGATGCATACTGCACTCCCTACTTCTCCGCCTTTGGCGGATACGTAGGGCGAAGCGCTAACGCTCGTTTGATGGTTTCTCGCAGAGTGGCGCGGAGTACCACGCGGAGGCGCGCAGAGGAATTTTCATAGCGTCTCAGCGTCTTGGCGTGCAACCATTTCCCGCGGGCCCCATCAACCGAAATAGTCGGAAAAAGGCTCTTCGCTATTGAAGTAGCTTTTGGGGGTTATACCGGAGAGGGTTTTAAAATCATTGATCATGTGCGACTGGTCGAAGTAGCCGCATCTGTGTGCAAGTGCCGTCAGGCGCAATGCGGGCTGCTGTGACTTCTCGTAGATGGCGTGTTGGAAGCGCACAATTTTTATAAACTGCTTGGGCGAGGTCCCGATACCTGCAGCAAAGGTACGCTCGAACTGCTTGCGACTCAAAAATAGACGGGCGGCTACCTCCTCGATCGGCATACGGCCCTTGGATTGATTGATGAGGTGTACCGCCTGCCGGATGCGGTCGTGCTGGTAGGTGGGGTCATTCCGTTGCAGCCGGCCGATCAGAAACCGTTCTGCCACCTGAATCCTTTTCTCGAACGTGGTTGCTGAAGCCAGTTCATCTTCGAGCTGATCAACGGTGTCGGTCAGGATATAGCGGAGTGGTACGCTCTGGTTGACGAGCTCATGCATGGGGAGGGCTAAGAATCGAGACAACCCGTGCGGCAGAAAGTAGATGGCGAAGAGGGACAGGTGGCCGGTTACTTTCAGCTCATGGTGCCCATGTAGCTGCCCGGTAATGACCATATTGTCGCTGACGACCTTTTGGGGTGCAGCAACTTCCGGCTTGTCCCCGAAATAGATGATGAGCTCAAAGAGCCCATTGGGTACTATTTTTTGCAGGTGTGCTTTGCCGGTTGGCATACGCTTGTCCAGGCTCCAATAGTGCTTCACGTATTGAGACAAGAAACCGGTGGGTTGGGCTAGGTTGTAGGTCATCTTGAAGTGTTACCCAAAAGGGTGTGGTGCTGAAGTAGTGTTCAGCACCACCACCTAATGTATTAATCTTCGTGCAGGCCAATTTTGTTTCCTTCCGAGTCAATAATTAAGGCAAAATACCCCCTGCCTTCGGCTTCAATTTTCGTTTTAGGCTGCACTATGGTGCCTCCCTGTTCGCTGACCGCCTCCAGGACAGCATCCAATCGCTTATTGGTGTCGAAACTTACCAATACACCATCCGTGGCGGGCCGGAAGTCCGGGGCCTGCGAAATGGCGCCTTCTCCATTGGGGAAACAAGCCATTTTTTCCGTGCCAAAGTCCATCACTTCGGTCTCCAGGTGTAAGGCGTTAGCGTAGAATGTCGCGGCCCTTTCGATGTCTGTTGCGGGTATTTCTACCCATGAAATCAATTTTTTCATGCTTTTGGTTTTTTTGTGTGTAAATCAAGTGACGGTACAAAAGTAGGGGCGCGGCAGGTGCGAAAATTGTAGAATTGCGACAGGTTGGGGCCAGTTGACCGCTGGACTCGTGCGGGTAAGATGTGTGGGTAGAGAGTAGAGAGTAGTTAGTAGTTAGTAGTTAGTAGTGAGTAGTGGGTAGTGGGTGGTGAGGGGATTTATCG
>CAJXXO010000135.1 GCA_913062655.1 uncultured Bacteroidota bacterium
GAAGGCAGAAGGAATAAACACATCATCGATAGACTCTACAAAAATGCGCACCGTATCGATGTCTGTACAGCCATTTTCATCTGTTACCAGTAAGGTGTAAGTCGTATTTTCCAGTGGTACCACTTCAGGATTCTGTGCCCGTTGGTCGTTTATCCGGTAGTTGGGTGTCCAGAAATACTCAATACCCCCATTGCCATTCAATACATGGGTGCTGCCAATCAATATCGTGGTCGTGTCACCGGCATCGGCTACCGGCAGCGGATGCACTGTAACGGTAACTTCCCTATCCACTTCACAACCTGATTGGCTATCCTGAATGGTTACCGTGTAGGTTTCAGTGGTGGAAGGTGTCAGTGCGCTCGTATCTCCTGTTGGGTTTGTCCAGGTGGGGTCGGTAGGTGCCCAGGTATAGGTATCACCACCTGAGGCCCAAACGAGGGCGGGGTCACCAAAGCAAATAGCCGTATCCGCTGCTACAGCGGTAGAGAGTACGTCTACAGTAACCGTGACGGTGTCGTAGATCACACAACCAAACTTGGTTTCTGTACTTACCTGATAGGTAGTGGTCACCTTTGGACTTACCAATAAGCTGTCATTGAGCACCAGCGGCCCTGCTGGATTGAGCGGCTCCCATTGGTATTCAAATTCACCCGGTGGTGGATTGACGATGCTAAAGCGAATGTTTGGCCGTTCCTTGTAGGCTACGTTTGGCGTCTGTATCGTGCAACCGGTAGTATTGACCCCGTAACCCCGCAATACGCCATCATAGCTCACATTGGCCACATAGATTTCGTCTATGCTACCAATAAATACATTATCAGGGTTGTCCCAGCATATTTCTACGATAATGTTGCTTTGTCCATCCCAATCATAGGGGCTATCAAGGGTGAAATTGTTCCAACCCGATTTACTGTCGTATTGTGGCGATTGGAAGACCACATCATTTACCGTCTCGAATTGATTGCGATCCAATTGGGAAATATTGGTACAGCCCAGCTTGATGGTGAAATTGTCTACCCCTCTAATTGTATTCTTTTGCCCCAACTGTATAGCAAGCTCGGTAATGGTACCGGCAGACAAGCCGGCCGCTCGCAGGTCGCTGGCAAGGTACAGCGTTTGATACCGCATGTCGGTGACATTGCCTTGAAACATGGATGACTTCACCGCTAAGTCTCCATCATCTACCGCAACCGTGTCGGGATCAAATAGGAGGGGTGTGTTATTGATGCCGCAGTTGAGCTCCATGTCGGGCGGCACACCATCTGCTTTACCGATCAGTAACACATCGGTAGTATCGCAGAGCAAGGTATCCGGGCCAGCATCAATTAAGGTGCTATCGACAAATATGGTAACCTCCTCATTGGAAATACAGCCATTATTATCGATTTCGATATTGTAAGTGGTCGTTTCGTTTAGCCCGCTGATTATCGGGTTGGCACTGGTCGGATCATTCAGGCCGGTGGCGGGTGACCATTGTACCGTATAACCGGCTGTTGGTTGACTGCAAATGCCAAATCGTGTATTGGTTCTGCGATTGGAATTAATCGGTAGTGAAAGGTCACAGCCCGGTCCGGCATTGTCACTCAACCGGAACAATACCGATTGTTGCGAAGTAGGCGTATAAAATACAAAGTCACTGTTCGGGCCACCACCATTTGGATTGGAGAAGCAGATTTCCACGATAAGGTTGGTGAATCCATCCCAATTGTAAGGATTGCTTAGCTGATAGGTGTTCCACCCATTGGTGGTGTTTACGGAAGTAGGGCCATAGACGACAGATGTGCCATCAAGAAACGCATCAGTAACGCGGCTCTCTTCCGTACATCCGATGCTGATGGTGAAATCCTGATAGGGCTGGTTGCTAAGCTTATTGGCCACCTCAAAGGAAATCTCAGAGATCGTACCGCCAAACACACCTAGTGCATTTAGCTCCTCACGGGTGAAGAGCATTTGCATTCTACCATAATTGTACAGGCCGGAATAAGGGGTGGGAATGTTGGTAATGGTGGTTTCATCACCCACACGAACTTGGGTGGCATTATTGTTACAGCCGGTAGTAGAGGTGCCACAGAGACTAGGTGTAGAGAACATTTCGATTTCCACCTGGTCGTTGGGGTCGCGGCAGAGGGCTAGTTTGTCTGCATTCAGGCGCACACGAGGCGATTCGCCCTTGATGAATACCTCCACGCTATCGGTCACTTCACAGCCATCTTTGGAGAGTACGGTAACGGTGTACATGGTAGTGTAGAAAGGCGTGGAAATGACGGAGTCCACAAAATTAGTATCCAATTTATAATCGGGAGACCATTCAATGTCGTAAGGCTCACCACTTTGCGCCAACGATAAATTCAGCGGAGCCGACTCAAATCGACATATGGTATCGCTTGGGGTAAGGCCATACACAAAGCTGGGCACAATCTCCACACGTACCGTATCTTCCCGGTTACAATCACTGGATACAATGTAATCGGTCGTTTGCAGGGGTTCTACCCAAATCGTACTGCTATCGGGTGTGGCTGATACGATGCCGGTTTGTGGTCGCCAGGAAAATTGACTGCCACCCTGGGCATTGAGCTCTATGGGGCCGCCAACCGTACAATATTTCTTATCAGGTCCTGCAGTTACCTCATCCAACACCTCGATCTGGAAAGCATACGTCTGCGAAGAGGTAATCGGACAATTGTTGTCCTTTACTGTTACCACGAAAAAGTGAGTGCCAATATCGCTGGAGGTAGGTGTCCATTGAAATGAGGCGGTGGTAGGATTATTGCCAGCAACAGAATAACTGGCATTGTTGAATACAGTATCAAAATTAGACGTGACAAATACAGAGTCGGTCGCATTACCATCAGTACCAATCAGATCGAAGGTAAGTAGATTATTAGGGCATACCCCTACTGTGGTAGGGTCTATCAGGTAGCCGCCTCCGCCAACATTTTGGTAGGTACTCAATTCCGGGGGGATCTGGTTGGTGGGACAATCTATGACCACCACCTGGATATCCCGGATTGTTTGACCGACCAACACACCATTTCGGTATTCCGACACGCGGACAACGGTTACTGCATTTTGCACCACGTCTGGTACCAGGAAGAGCTGCCCATTATTTCGATTGAAGGAAAACCCAGTCAAGGTAGACAGGGGCTGGTTGACGGTGTAAGGGTTTACATAGCCGATCGCAGCACCACCCGAAGTCATGGGGGGGATCAACTCATACACCAAAGAGTCGCCATCCGGCTCTATCACACCGTGGTTGTAGTTATAGGGTTGATTCTTACAAATGTAGGGGGTAGGAAGCTCTGTAAAATCAGGTGAATTATTGCACAGTCCATTGTCGTTGTTGATCAGTACCTGTAAATGCATGGACTGGCTACCAGGTGATTGTAGGTTGGTGATTCTGGAATTTCGGCAACAAAGTGTGTAGCTCACTTGCCAATTGGCACACTGGCTGGGTAGCGTCAACACGCCCTTGTAAGTATACACCTCTACGCCAGGATACAAGGGGTTGGGGCACTGCGATGGGGGATTGGGATTACAGTCGGAGCACTGCCGCAAAGGAGGACACAGTGGTGTTACCTCCAGAGCAAACGACTGACCGAACGGTTGCAAAGTAGCGGTTACCTGGTCCCCATTACAACCGGAAAGCGCAGAAATACTGACACTGTTTGGGGCAGATACCCCTGCACAATCGCGATAAAAGCGAAGGGTTACTTCATATTGCCCATTACCTAAACAGCGATAAGAAAGGTCTGCTCCCATGGCATGTGATGCAGATGCTTGCTGCGGCAATAACAACCATCCGGCAATGAGGAGAAAGACGATTCGGTAAAGAGGCTTCATACGTTGCGGTTTCCAAACCGTTAAATTTAGGAAATAAATTGCCTTCCAAAGAACGCTAACCGTGTGACTACCTGTTAATTGGAGCTATCTTGCCGTTCAGACACTACTCTTTTTAGCCAAACAATGGTTGACAAACCGGGCTATGTCCTGCACATCCTGGTTGCGCATACACTTGAAATGATGCTCCGGGCAGGCCTTGTGTCCCAGCTTGTGGCAAGGTCGGCAGTCCAGTCCTTCTACTTGAAAATGTTGTGTGGGGGGAGGTGATTCCTGGCCATAGTACGGGCCCATGCCAAATGCGGGTACCGTATTACCCCAGGTGACAGCCAGCGGCTTCCGGAAAGCGGCTGCCAGGTGCATCATCCCAGTGTCATTGGATATTACGGCTGCCGACTGCGCTAGCACACTGGCAGATTGGTTTACCGACCATGTACCTATATTATGCAACACTTGATCCGGGAAGGCTTTTTGAAGGGCCATCGCCATGTCCAGGTCTTGCGGTCCACCCAGAAGGACTACAGGTGCAGTAAGCCTGGGAATCAATGCCAGCCACTGTTCGGTGGGAAAGACTTTGGTAGGGTAAGTGCCGCCAATGCCGGCTGCAATGTACTTTGCGGGTAAAATCCCACTATTTACCTGCTCCTGGGCGGGTACGAAATGCTCCAGCCCTTTGCCATCAGGTTGCAAGTCCCATTTCTGTCCGGCTGCATAGTAGCGCTCTACTACATGTGGAATAGCGGGTGTGGACCCGTGTGATCGGACGAGCTTGTATTTCTCGCGGTTCATCTTAGGGAATCGGCTGTATGGCCGCCCCAGTGCTGTGGTGATGATATGGCTGCGCAAGTTGTTGTGCAGGTCGATTACCGCAGAAAACTGCTCCTTTCGCAGCTCCTGGATCAAAGCAAATAGGGTAGTTGACAAAGTATGGACCCGGTCAATATGCGGGTTGGCATGAAGGAGCGGTTGGTAGGTGGCTTTGGTAACGTAGTGGATGGCGGCATCTGGAAATTGGGTGCGCAAACTTCTAATAATGGGCGAAGTAAGGACTATATCCCCGATAGAGCTAAAACGGATAATCAGAATCTTGCGCAGATCGCTCATGGATTATTTAGCTTGAAGATACTGCTGTGCTTCATGCGTATAGGACGCTACACCCCCTTGTATCTGTTGCACTACATCGGCAGATAAGGATTTTACCACTTTAGCGGGCATGCCCAGCACCAGCGAGTGGTCGGGTACCTCCATGCCTTCTGTTACCAGCGCGTGTGCTCCGATGATACATCCATTGCCGATGCGTGCGCCATTCATAATGGTAGCCCGCATGCCAATCAGGTTGCCATCTCCAATGGTGGCGCCATGTATAATGGCAGCATGCCCTATGACATTGCGAGCCCCTATGGTTATCGGATAGCCCTCATCTACGTGAAAGATGCACCCATCCTGAATATTGGTGTCTGCGCCAACCGAAATGGTGTCGTGGTCGGCCCGGATAACAGCGTTGTACCATACAGAAACGCCCGCTGCCAGTGTTACCTGGCCGATGACAGTGGCATTGTGCGCGATGAATACATTGTTGTCAGTCGTTACCTGGCCCTTCAACTGCTGATAATATTGATTGGTGCTTTCCATATTTCTGCTGTTGGCTGCTCTCAAAGATCGCTATTTTTGCCGCGCATAACAGTAGAAGCCATGTTAGGACTCCAATTACCTACCGACCCCCGCTGGGCCGATCTCGCAGCACTGAATTACGAATTTATTCTGACTGATCATGCATTTTGCGAGCAGAAAGCAGCCTCGGCCTGCATCAGCCTGATACAACAGTACCCAGAGAAAACGGAGTTGGTAGAAAAACTGGCACCCATAGTAACCGAGGAGTGGGGCCATTTCCGCATGGTTGTGAAGGAGTTGCGCCAACGTGACCTTACCTTGGGCAAACAACGTAAGGACGAATATGTAAATGCCTTGATTCAGTTTGAGCGAAAAGGGGTCTCCCGGGAGGAGAAACTGTTGGACAAATTGCTCATGGCAGCGCTCATCGAGGCGAGAAGCTGTGAGCGCTTTCGGGTTTTATCAGAGGGACTGGACGATGAGCGAATGCGCAAGTTTTACCGGCAGTTTATGATCTCAGAGGCCGGCCACTACCGGCTGTTCATCGATCTCGCGAAAACCTACTTCCCGGCCGAACAGGTGCAAAAGCGCTGGCAGGAATGGTTGGCCTACGAAGCGGAGCTGATGCAACAACTCTCTCCGCGAGGGGATAGGATGCATTAGGTATTTGAACAAAAAAGACAAAAAACTTACATTATTTTTGGTGACAAAATACGCCTATTTGCGCCTTGTAAATTTCACACATCTAATTTTTAGTAAGGTTATTTAATCGCCATTAAAATATCTTTCATCGTCAAAATCAGGGGTTACAACGAAAGATTTAGGTCAAATAGTAATTGCATTCTATATTAGCGTAAGCGAACAAAAAAGACACAAAGAGCATTAAATATTTACGTGGGGTATTTTTGGGAAGGGTTGTCAGATTGACTGGCAACCTTTTCTATTTGGATCCCTTCAGAAAACGGATGTTTCTGCGCAGTCCCTTATACTTGGTTCGCTTTACGGCAGACTTGCGGAATAGCGTTCTGAATACTTCCTCCGTTAGCTCTTCCCACTCTGAACGTGTCATATCTAAAAGGCCTTCCGTGGGTTCGAATCTTGGTTCCTGGTGACGCTGGGCAAATCGATTCCATGGGCACACCTCCTGGCAGATGTCACAACCAAACATCCAGTTTTCCATTTTGCCGGCAAATTCTTCGGGGATGGCGTCGCGGCACGGCCCGTGCAGGCCGTCGCACCCGGCGATCACATCGCAATCCAGCCGGTTCATCTTGCCGCCATGCAAGAAAGTCAGGAAGGGCTGCGCCCCATCCACGTCGCGCGGTTTCACGCCTGCACAGCCATGCAGCGTCTCAAGCCCTGCCGCATCGCGCGCCGCGTAAAGATCGCGGGTGATCCTCTCTTGCCCGTAAAGGGATACGCAATGCCCCGTCAGCCCGGCCAGATCGATGCGGAAATCCGCGCCCGGACCGGCCAGCCGGATACCCTCGTGCCGGATGCCCTCGGCCTCCAGCGCGGCAGCCACGCCCGCCTCATGCAAGAGGCCGGTCAATCCGCGCTCCAGCACGGCGGCCCGGACGCGCGACAAAACCTCCTCGCGCGAATAGCGCTCCAGTACGACGGTCTCGATCCCCTGCATGTGCAGCA
>CAJXXO010000136.1 GCA_913062655.1 uncultured Bacteroidota bacterium
CTCCACTTTTGCATCTAGGCAAAAGTGGAAAAAGCGCAGCGAAGCGAGCAAAATAGATGTTAGAAAACATACTTCGCCTTTATGCGAGCTAAGTGGGTAACCCTAAGATTATAGTTTAACCACTTTTCTTACCCACTCAAAGGTATTACCGTGGATTTTAAGGAAGTATATTCCTTCTTCTAATGACGCTATATTGATCTGACTCCGTTGATCCATCAAGCGGTGGCTCAGTATTCTCTCTCCCAAAATGGTATAGATGTCCACTTGAACGGATGGGTCAATCATCATATGCCCAAAATCAATAGTAAGGATATCAGTCGCAGGATTAGGATATACCCTTATCGTGGATCTCGATAATTCATCCGTACCTACATTGAATACCACTTCCACCCAATAATTGAATTGAGAAGTTCCGTCCTCTGCCGTAACGGTGTATTGAACAGGTTGGGTGAAGTCTCTTGGTTCTCCAATGGCGGGGGATATACCACTTGCACTAGCCGTTATCGCAATGGAATCAGGAGCAATGTTGGTCACATCCGATCCAACGGGCATTTTTACGGTTATCTCCTGATTGATGGTATCTACTATTGAAGAAAGCATACCGGGCAGGCTGAAATAGTAGATTTTTGCCATGGTATCGGGTACATAGGGCCATGTTCTTATCAATCGAAATGGCATCTCTAATACGGCATTGGTGACCGGATCTCTTCCCTGGCTTTCCTTGATATAGTTAATCGTATAGGGCAAAGTGCCAAAGTTGGCTGTAGATGCCATGCTCCATGGGGTCCACAAGTATCCATGATAGATCGCTGAATCGGCAGGTGAATCAAATTGAGGTCCGGGGATCTGCGTTAGATTCACACCATCATAGACATAAAATTTTTTGCCCACATTTTTGAAGAGGCAAATAATGATGGGCGCTTCACCGTCCACATCTATGAACCCGGCAGCACTTAGGGTATCACTAGCCGTAAAAGGATAGAGGTCGGTAGCCACATAGCTGTCTCTGGCCAAGCTCAATCTAGGTCCATTGGGACCGCTGGCCTCCGAATGCAGGAAGTAAAAGTGACCTTGATCATCTGTGGAGATATCCCATCCCCAATAGGAGGTAGGAAAATCCGGTACTAATACTTGCGGTGTAGCCGTGCTCCACGATCCATTTACTTGCTTTAAGAGCACAAACTCGTTAATGGAGGCATTATTGGTTTGCTTGCGATAGAGGAGAAAAATATCTCCCGAGGGTTCCTGGCCGACACTCGCAAACCAGGCCGTACCCCTATCTATAGCGATTGAGTAGCCATAAATTTGGTTGATGCTACCCCATGTATTGGTAGAGGTGTTGAAAATGATCTCATGGATATATCCCCCATAGGTCCACCATCCCCTTTGATGCAGGTAGGCTCTTATATCGCCCGAATTGTCCACAAAAATTGCAAAGGGAAGCAAGCCATTATTGGTTGACGTTGGAGGCGCAAGTGTTGACTTTGTCCAGGTTCCCGGAGCTGTTTCTACCAGCGCATAGGTTGCGTGCCTGAAGTAATTATAGGTGCTCAAAACGCTACCATAATTATAGTACGGATTGATACCATAAATAATCACCCGCTGTCCGCCAGGGGTAGTGGTTATAAAAGCACTATGGTAATCCCCTTCATCACCTGAAGTTATAGTATGTTTTGTCCATGTCGACCCTGAATCAACCGATTCATAGAGGAACAACTCATAGTTTTCAATGGATAAAATTGAAATTCGATTATTGGAATCTATACACGACATATACTCACCATACTCCGCAAAACTACAAGCAGGTGCAGTAGTATATTGTGCGGTGGAGTCTAAAAGGAAGACATCTCCTTTTATGATTTGTGCATGTAATGAAGGGTTAACTAGGTGTACTAGAAGCAAAATGAATAAAACAGTAACATTTCTCATCCTAGTTAATTGAAGTATGAAAAGAACGGATACACCTTGCAGGGGTAGGTGTAAGTAAATAGTTATTGATGAGAGATTTGATGATACTAATCATCTTCAACAAATAAAAGTGACCGTTTACCCAAGCAGGATAGCCGCAGATAGGATGGGAAAAGCCTTTTTATTGTTAATTATACCTTTAGGTCCTTGCTGCCCTAATGCCTTAAAAGCCAAAGGATACGGTCATAGGAAAGCAGATAGTGCAGCGCCACTGCCGCACCAAAGACAATACTAATTGAGACAAATCCACCGCTGTACAGGGACCATACGCCAATGGTGAAGATGCCGATTTCAATTAGCAAACGAATAACACCCGGGGTAACGATGGGGGCATGGCCAGCACGACTGGGGTCATTGGGCACGGCAAAAACACCCCAAATGATGGCTAGTACAAGGGGCAGACCAATAGCTAAAACAAATCGGAGCCAATGGTCACTTTGTTTCCAGCCCCACAGTCCAAGGGCGAAGAGAGCGCAAAGCTCTAATAGAAAACGAAAGGTGAGATTGATCGGATGTGCACCCATAGTGGACTTTTATTTATGCACTTGGCACCTGGCGATTTTATACAGGCGGTAAAAAGAGGGTGGTGTGGCCGCAAGATACCTAGCCGATGCTGGAAAGCCAATAGGGCGAGGTGCAACAGAGGGCAAACCTTGCGACTATTTCAATACCTGATACATGCTGGTACAACCAAGAAGAGCGGCTGCGGCACCTATTTTTGCCCTCAATTACCCGGTACCGCAAGGGTAGAAGAATGGACGACAACAGTGAAGGGTGCTCGCGATGGATGGCCCTACCGCCAGACGAAAACTTACTAAAATCACCGATTAATCCTTGGCGATGTTTAATCTTTGCTTTCCGAAGTGAAGAACAAACCACCATATCAGCTCCCCCAAAACGGTTGGGCCGGTCTGCGTGCGCATTGGCGGTCTGATCTATCGGCCGGGTTCAGTGTGTCGCTGATTGCTTTGCCCTTGAGTCTGGGTATTGCTTTTGCCTCTGGTGTACCACCGATAGCCGGGTTGATCACCGCCATTGTTGGAGGCATGCTCGCCTCTCGATTGGCCGGTACGTTTGTCACCATTAGCGGGCCGGCTGCCGGTCTGATTGTCATCACCCTGGGGGCTGCGGAGTCGCTGGGCGGTGCAGGCGCAGAGACGGGGTATGCCGGTTATCCCCATGCCTTGGGGGCTATCCTTATTGGAGGGGCGCTGGTGGCGCTGTTTGGGCTGCTCAAAGTGGGTAAAGTGGGGGATTATTTTCCTCCGGCTGCTGTACATGGTATGCTGGCGGCCCTTGGTGTCATTATCATGATCAAGCAGATCTTTCCGGCCTTGGGCGTGGCTTCACCGGACGGTTCTTTGCTGGTCGTTGCCACCAAGATCCCGGCTGCCTTGTTAACGGCAAGTGGATATGCCTTGGCCGTTTCCCTGATTACCCTGGCTATACTGATAGGGCATCCTCGTCTCAAGTGGAAGGTCTTCCGTTTCGTTCCCGCGCCCTTATGGGTGTTGCTGGTTACCATTCCCTTTGCACAGTTGGTGGCGCCCCAGCAACTGGAGATGGTCGCGATGCCGAAAGAGCTGCTGGGTGAAGGCGGCATCCAGTGGCCCTCGTTTGCCAGGATCGGTGAAATGGCCTTTTGGATCGCGGTGGTGGGTGTGGCGCTGGTGTCGGGGATTGAAACCCTACTCAGTGCCAAAGCGGTGGATAGCCTTGATCCCTTTGAAAGGACGTCCAACCTGGACAAAGACCTCCTGTCCAACGGGGTAGGCTCAACTGTAGCAGCCGCCATTGGCGGCTTGCCCATGATCTCAGAAATTGTGCGTTCATCGGCTAACGTAAGCCAGGGCGCTAAGACCCAATGGGCCAATTTCTTTCATGGCAGCTTTTTGTTGTTCTACCTCTTGGTGGGCGCCTTCCTGATCGAAATGATACCCATTGCTGCACTGGCGGCTATTTTGGTCTTTACGGGTTTTAAGCTCGCTTCACCAAAAGCCTTTCAGCACATGTACCGGATTGGCTTACTGGAGCTGGAGATTTTCCTCATCACGCTGGTGGCTGTGTTGGCTACGGACTTGATCATCGGGATTGCTATTGGCATCATTAGCAAGTATGTAATCCTGCTTTTCAAAGGTGTCCCTGTTGGTAGCTTTTTCAAACTCTATGCGGAGGAAGTACCGGAAGAGGGGGGTGTACGATTGGCTTGTGCAAAGGCACTGGTATTTTCCAACTACCTACCCTTGAAAGCGAAAATGGACAAGGCACTGCAGGCGCATGAGGCTGTTCTATTGGATGTAAAAGCCGTTACGTATATGGACCACACCGTAATGGAGCACCTCAAACGGTACAGTGCTATAGCCGAAAAGCAGGGCAAGCAGGTGCTGATTGAGAACATTGAGGTGTTGCGACCGGTATCCGACCATCCCTTGGCTGCAAGAAGCAAGCGATAGCAAGTGTACGGTGCAACGGTTTCATACAAGCCATCATTTTTTGATGTATAGGTAGTGCAGTAGATTGTAGCAACGCCATCGCTTAGCATTATGGGCTACCGTACGCTCCTGTACGTCATTGGATTTGTGCTGCTCTGGAACTCCGGTTTCATAGGGGCAGAGTATGGATTGCCTTTTGCGGGCCCTTTTACCTTATTGTTTTGGCGGTACCTCGGCTTAACGCTCCTGCTGTTTATCTACCTCCTGTTTAGCAATCGCCTACAGTGGGTGGGGTGGGCACTAGCGGGTCCCCACATGTTGATTGGGGTACTGGCGCATGGGGTATGGCTAAGCTGCGTATTGCTGGCACTGGATCAGGCTGTACCGGCTGGTATTGTGGCGCTGGTGGTGGCGCTACAGCCGCTGGCCACCGGTGCCTTGTCGGGGCAGGTGACCGGTGAAACCACTGCCCGCCACCAATGGATAGGGTTGGGACTGGGCTTTTCGGGGGTGCTCCTCACTGTGCTGGCCAGAATAGATTTTGGCAATGCTGCCTCCATATTTGGCTACCTTATTCCTTTCGGCTCTGTTGTGGGGATAACGGTAGCTACACTGATACAGCGACACCTTGAACTTCAGCCCGATGTGCCCAAGCTACCGCTTACACTTTCTCTCTTTTACCAAAGCCTGCCTACACTCCTTTTCCTGTCGCTACCGGCCTGGCTCGGGGAAGGGTTCACTACCCAATGGACAGCAGTGTTTATCTATACAGAATTGTGGTTGACGGTAGCCGTTTCCTTTGGCGCGTATGCCTTATTGTGGCTATTGTTGGAACGCTTGCCGGCTACACGGGTAGCCAGTCTCTTTTACCTGGGGCCACCGGTTACCCTGTTTTTGGCATGGCTTGCCTTTGGGGACACCCTTCAGCGGATGGATGTGGTGGGATTGCTGGTCGTGTTGTCGGGTGTGTATTTCACGCAGAGACGAAAACCACTGGGCCATCAAGGTAGTTAAGGAAGTTATCAGGTATTTGGCCGTGGCTAATGGGTGGAGGGGCGGGGTAATTATCCTGTCTACGTTTGCTTCCCTTGCCTATACCGGCCGTTCACCCTTTCAAAACGCACCTTCCCTAATAAGTACTCTGCTCATCCGGTAGTGGTCGTGACTTTTGTGGCGAACGCAAAACAATTACGATTATGAAAACGCTCATTTTTACAACCTTACTTTGTCTGGTCTTTGTAGGTGCTATCGCACAAGAGGCGGGCACCCTTGATGTCGCCTTTAATAAAACGGGCATCAAAATTTTCAGTGTAGAATCCAATGTAGGCTCAGCCGCGCTGGCTACCACGGCACAACTGGATGGCAAACTGCTGGTCGGTGGCGTGCATAGTGTGGGCGGAGATGTGGAGGCCTATGTGGTGCGCCTGCATCCTGACGGCACTTTCGACTCTACTTTTCATTTTGATGGCAAGGTTACCATTGATATGTCCAATGAGGACCTGGACGAATTGCAGGATATGATCGCGCGACCGGATGGCAAAATACTGACGGTAGGGGCAACCAAAAAAGGAGGAGACTATGACGTGCAGGTCTTCCAATTGATGCCGGATGGGGCCTTAGACCCCAACTTTGGGGCATTGGGTGTCAGCCAGTTGGATATCGATCCGCTGATGAATGACAGAGCGGAAGGCATGAGACTGGCAAGCGATGGATCCTGCTTTATCATTGGCACCTCCACGGGTAATAATCAGCAATATTCGTGGGTGATTAAGTTGACTCCACAAGGCCAACCGGACCAATCATTTGGTACGAATGGACGGTTTATCCTGGATGAAAATGACCCTGTTGTGGTAAAAGATCTGGTTGTACTGCCCGATAACAGGGTCATCCTGGGGGCAGACTATTTTGGTGCCAATTCGGCTACCATCGGTCTGGTAGGGCTTACCGCCAATGGTACATTGGATGTAGGGTTTGGTAATGGAGGCGTAGCGCTTCACCCTCTATCTTCCGCACAGGCCGATCTGATTATGGGGCTGGCCATAACTCCGGATCAGAGCAAGCTGATGGTTATCGGTATGACCGATGACAATTCCGTGGATATACTGCTGGCACGCTTCTCTATTTCAGGCGGCAAAGACTTGTCTTTTGGCAATAACGGGTATCTGAAAGTCGATCTCTCTATTGGTGCTGATGATATGGTAACGAGCGGTTTGGTACAGGGAGATGGCAAAATACTGGTGCAAGGCACGATTGGTGACGAGATGTACGTGGCCCGATTCCAGGAGGATGGGCAACTGGATGCGGGCTTCAACAGCACCGGTTACTGGCGCTACAACCTGAATCCGGGCGATGAGGATACCCCCACAGCGTTGAACCTGGATCGTCATGGTAGAATCATTTCTGTCGGATACTTTCAGAAGGCCGGTCTCTTCCTGAGTTTCTGCCTGGCCCACCATGTAGGCAGCGCACCTACCGGCATGGATAGGCTGACCCCCACTGCATTGAGGGCTTATCCCAATCCTACGGAAGGGCTGTTTACCGTTGAATTGCCGGCCTTTTCCGGTTCGGCCAATTGGCAGGTGGTAGATATGCAGGGACGTGTGGTCTTTTCCACTGCGGTAACAGCAGCAGTTGATCGACTGCAGATCGATGCATCGGCCTGGGCTTCCGGTATCTACACGTTGGTG
>CAJXXO010000137.1 GCA_913062655.1 uncultured Bacteroidota bacterium
CAGAGGCAGCTGCCGGTTGGATATCATTAGTAGACAAAAGCAGCCCGGACGACACCTGTTTGCATCGCAAACATATCAGCGCAGCCGATATCAAACGGATTGAGTATTCGCTCTTTTGCCATCCAAAGCACTATGGCCTGGAAGAAGCGCACTCATTTGTGTATCTCAAGGATATGCAAGCTGATACCTACATGAAATACCACCTGCTGAACTACCGGGCCTTGCTTTGTTTTCCGCTGCGGGTGCATGGCGATAAGCTCTACCGGATGTATGTGCTGCACCCGATGGCACATGGGTTCGATCAGCAAGAAACCGCGCTCCTTCAATCCTACATTCAACAGGCCCAGACAGCCCTATCCAACCTCTTTTTATTGAATGACACCATTGTCCACGAACGATACAAGGAAGACCTGGAGATTGGCAAACAAGTCCAGCAACGTTTGCTACCCACTCATTTCCCACTTGATAGCACACTGGACATTGCCGCCACCAGTGTGGCTGCCGAGGAGGTGGGCGGTGACTATTACGATCATTTCCGGATTGATGACTACAAACTGGCCCTGATTATGGCTGATGTGTCGGGCAAGGGCACCACCGCTGCCTTTCACGTGGCAGAGATGAAGGGCATCTTTCAATCTCTGGTACTGACTGAGACTGGTCCGGCTGCTTTCTTGAAGAAAGCTAACACGGCTGTAGGTCGCTGCTTTGATAAGGGCATGTTCATCACCCTGGTATATGGGGTTCTCGATGTGAAATCCAATATCTTTCACTACACTCGTGCCGGCCATTGCCCCGTACTAGTGTACAAGGCTAAGAAACGGGTGATTGAACACCTGGTAGATGACGGCCTGGGGTTGGGCATACTGCGTGATGAGGGCTATGATGAACTGGTGAAAGAACAGCAGGTAACTGTAGAGAAAGGTGATACGCTGATTTTTTACACCGATGGCATCACAGAGGCGCGGCACCCGGAAACGAAGCAGGAATATGGATATGAAAGGCTGCGGGATTGCCTGCTGCTGCACATGGATCTGCCAGCCAATAAAATTACGACCAAAATCATACAGGATATACAGCAATTCACCGGGCAAACCCTCAACCGGGATGATATGTCGGTGATGATTGTAAAATGCTAATACTACGCGCATGGAAGTGATCAATACCATAAGTGATGGCGTGCTCCGGATCGCATTGATCGGTGAGCTGGACGCCAGTGGGGCCATCAACCTGGACCACGTCATTAAAAAAGCATTGGAAGATGAATACTACCGCATCGTAGTGGACTGCAAGCAGTTGGACTACATATCCTCCGCAGGACTGGGGGTATTCATTTCCTATCTGCAAGACATCACCAACCATGACGGCAAGCTGGTCTTTTACAACATGAAAGAGAATGTCCAGAATGTCTTCAACCTGCTGGGGCTGCAGAATGTGGTCACCATTACGGGCGATTTACAGGAAGCAAAAAAGGTCATCCATGCACACTAGTTTCACCACCATATGTGCCCGGGAGAAGCTCTCGGACATCAGGCGCTTCCTCCGCCAAACCCTGGCGAAGATTGAAGTGGCAGAACCGATCCGGCAAGAAATCGTGTTGGCCGTGGATGAAGCTTGCGCCAACGCGATCATTCACGGTAACCAATGCGATCACAACCGCCACTTGCACCTGGAAGTAGAAATTGCAGAAGACAAATTGCTCGTCACCATCAGCGATGTAGGCGACTTTGAACAGGACCTGGCGCAGCACGAAGACCATGACCTGCATAGCCTTATTGAACAGCGCAAAAAAGGTGGCCTAGGCCTCAAGTTGATTTACACCATCATGGACCAGGTCAACTACCACAAAGAGGGCACCAAAAATGTGTGTACGCTCACAAAAAATCTGGGTACGTCCCTGCAATAATTTCCCCTCTTTTCTGTTGTTGCTTGCGGTGGCTGATTTTCCTTATTTTTGAGCCACTTTTGCAGGCATTTATCATGCATCATTTTTCCCGGTAAACACTTTGACTATGAGAAGGATAACATGGCTTTTGGCTTTGTTTACAGTGCTGATGAATACACCGCTTGCCGCCCAGGAAGCAGACGTATTATTTTCTTACGATGATGAGGTGGTGACGGTAGAAGAGTTTGACTACGTATTCAAAAAGAATAACCCTACCATCCAGGAGCCTACGCTGCAGGATTTGAAAGACTACCTGGAGTTGTACATCAACTTTAAGTTGAAAGTAGCCGAGGCAGAAAAGCAACAGATCGACACACTGCCCCAGGTGCAGCGAGACCTGACCAACTACCTCGATCAGTTGTATCGTTCCTATTTGGATAAATACTTGCTAGACACCTTGTTTACAGAGGTCTATGAGCGGATGCAGTACGATATTCGTACCCGGCACATCTTGGTATCGCTTGATCCCAATGCGACACCGGAAGATACCCTGCGCGCCTACCGTACCATTATGGAAGCGCGGAAAAGAGCACTGAAAGGCGAGTCTTTCATCCAACTGGCCAACGAAGTGTCAATGGATGAATATGCCAACAAAAAAGGAGGCGATATCGGATACATCACCGGCATGACACTTCCCTTTTACAACTTTGAAAATGCGGTATACAACACCCCGCTGAATGGTGTATCCCTACCCATACGCACACGCTTGGGCTACCACATTGTACAGCCGACTGAAAAACGGCCGGCCATGGGCACGGTCACTATGTCGCATATTCTGATACGTGTACCTAATGAAGCCGACCAGGCTATGGAGGCCAACCTGAAGCGCAGAGCCGATTCTATCTACCAGGCCTTGATAGATGGAGCGCCTTTTGATTCGCTGGCCTACCGCTACTCAGAAGATATGGTCTCCAAACCTCGCGGTGGGTTGATGGAACCCTTTGGCAGCGGTAAAATGATTAGTGCATTCGACTCCACTGCCTATGTGTTGGACGAGGGGGAAGTGAGTCAACCTTTTCGTACCGCTTACGGCTACCACATCATCCGTAAAGAGAAGCAAGAGCCCATCCCAGCGAAAGAGAGCCTTCGGGAGCAGTTGAGACGCAAACTTGGCCGCGACAACCGGTACGAGATTGCACGAGAACGCTTGGAACGCGCTTTTATGAAAACGCATGGTTTTCTCTCCTTTCCAGAACGCTTGGACGAAATGATGCCTTTTATCGATTCTTCTCTGTACAAAGCCAACTGGACAAACCCCGGATTGGGTGACGTAGAAGACAAAGCCTTGTTTATGCTGGGTGAACATTCCTTTACGATGAATGACTTCCTCCACTATATAGACATACGCCAGGTGCGGAGAAGAGATATGGACCTACGAGCGCTGCTACAGCTCTATTATGATTCCTTTCAGCAGCGAAACGTACTGGAATATGGCCTGGGCCAAATGTATCCGGAGTATCCACTTCTGGCGCAGGAATACCATGATGGCATACTCATGTTTGCCCTGATGGATAAAATGGTGTGGAACAAGGCGGTGGAAGATACTACCGGCCTGAAAGCCTACTATGAGGAGCACAAGACCGATCACATGTGGGGCCACCGGGTACAAGCCGACATTTTCACCCTTACCCAGGAAAAAGCAGCACAAAAAGCAGCTAAGAAAGCGGCCAAGTGGGATACCGACAAACTGCTGCGCAAGCTCAATAAAAAAGCCGGTGCCACACCTATAGTTACCGTAGAATCGGTGACGGTAGAAAAAGGGGACAACCCATGGGTAGATACCACCGGCTGGACGCTTGGTGTATCCGAGGTAATGCAGCCCACCGACTCCACCTATCTGGTGGTACGGGTAAACGAAAAGCTCGAGCCAATGCCAAAGTCGTTACAGGAAGCACGGGGCGCATTTATCTCTGACTACCAAGCTTTGCTGGAAGCGCAATGGACCGCGCGATTGCGCGATAGCTACACCATTCGTGTACATGAAGAGAAACTGAAAAAGCTGCTTCCCTAATGGTGGCAAGGTGGTGGATCATAGGTCTGGTCGCTTTGGGGCTGTATAGTTGCCAGTATTTTGAGCGAAAGCCCGATACGGGTAAAGGGGAACCCCTGGCCCGTGTTGAAAATAACTATCTCTACACCAAGGATATTGAAGACTTAGGCTTGCAGAACGCCACCCCGGAAGATAGCACCAAGATCATCACGGAATATATCGATAATTGGATTCGCAGACAGTTGCTCTACACCTATGCGCAGCGCAATCTGCCTCCCGACAAGTTGGATGTGGAGCAGTTGATCGAAGACTATCGGCAGTCGCTGATTATCTACACCTATGAAAGGGAGTACATCAGCCAGAACCTGGACACTAGTGTTTCCGAACCACAGGCTCGTGAGTTTTACCAAGCCAACCTGGCCAACTTCCAACTGGCAGAGGACTTGTACAGAATGGTATTTCTGCGTGTAGGTGCAGATGCACCGAAACAGGACAGCATACAGATTTGGATGGCATCCGAGGATCCCTTTGCACGGGCACGCCTGGTGGACTATGCACAGACGTATGCTACTGACTATGCGCTGAATGATAGCACATGGTATACCCAATCTCGCATAACACAACGACTGACTGAACTACCGGTATCCTTTCCGGTTTCGACACCCTATTCAGTGGAATGGGAAGTGGTTCCTTACCGGTATTACGCCTGGTTTACCGCTCGTAAAATAAAGGATAGCCCTGCCCCGTTTCCCTACGTCAGGAATGATGTGCAGCAAATGATCGTCAACAAGCGCAAGAAGCAACTGAAGAAAGAATTTAATGACAATATCTATAAAGACGCTGCTAAGAATAATACCTTTGAAATCTTCGAATAACGCTATGCGAGGCACTTTGCTGACGTTCTTTTTTACTTGTCTAACCACCTTGATGGTAGCCCAACCTATCGTAGACAAGGTGGTAGCTACTGTGGGCGACAAGGTAATCCTCAAGTCAGATATTGAAGTACAGTATCAGCAGTATGTAGCCGAAGGTCAGGCTACCGATGGGCTGCGGTGTCAACTGCTGGACCAAATGCTAGCCCAAAAGTTATTGCTTACACAAGCGGAGATCGACAGTGTGGTGGTATCAGAGGATGAGGTGGAGATCGAGCTGGATAAGCGGATACGCCACTTTGTAAACATGATCGGATCGGAGCAAAAGCTGGAAGAGTTTTACCAGAAATCGGTGCTGGAGATCAAAGAGGAATTCCGGGAAGACATCCACGATCAGTTGCTCGCACAGCGCATGCAAGGGCAAATCACCAATGAAGTGAAGATTACGCCATCAGAGGTGAAGGAATTTTATGAAAGCATTCCCAAAGACAGCCTTCCCAAGTACAATGCGGAAGTAGAGGTGGGCCACGTGGTGATATACGCCAAGCCCTCACAGGCGCAAAAGAGGGCTGCATTGCAAGAGCTGCGCGAGATCAGGCAATCCATTCTGGACGGTTCGGAGTTCAAGCTGAAAGCTATTCTTTATTCTGACGACCCGGGGTCCGCTTCCAAAGGAGGTGAGCTGCCGGAATTTACCCGGGATGATCCTTTCGCTCCTGAGTTTATTGCGGTTTCCTTTCGCCTGAAAGAGGGAGAAATATCCCAGCCCTTTGAAACGGAGTTTGGCTACCATATCGTACAGTTGATGGAACGAAAAGGCGAACGGGTAAAAGTCCGCCATATCCTGATCATACCCGAAATCACCGGCAACGATCTAAAGCGTGCTCGCGCCAAGACCGACAGCATCTACAACCTGATCCAGACCAATCAGATTACCTTTGGGCAGGCGGTAGATCGTTTTTCAGAGGATGAGAACACCAATAAGTATGGTGGTATGCTCACCAATCCGAATACCGGTGAGACGTATTTTGAATTGGATGAATTAGGGGCTATAGATCAATCTATTCCTTTTGTGATCGATACGATGGAGGCAGGACAGGTGAGCAAGGCCGTGATGTACACCGACCGTAGGGGCAATAGGGCCTACCGGCTGGTATACCTCAAGTCGGTAACCGAACCACACGTGGCCAACCTCGATCAAGACTACGCCCGTATTACAGGTGTGGCACTGAGCCAGAAAAAGCAGCGTACTATGCAGGAGTGGCTGGCTGACCGGATCAAGCGCACCTATATTTCTATTGACGATAGTTTTGTACAATGCCCGGAGGTAGACCCCTGGCTGAGTGCAAGTCCATAAAACACAATACATGAGCAAATTTGCTTCTGAAGTTGAGGCCGTTGATGCGTTATCAGCAGCCTATAAAGACATCAAGTCTGAGATTGGTAAGGTCATTGTCGGACAGGAAAATGTAGTGGACCAGGTGTTGATCTCCATCTTTTGCGATGGACACAGTTTGCTGGTAGGGGTGCCCGGATTGGCTAAAACGCTTCTGGTAAAGACCATTGCCGATGCCTTACGCCTATCGTTCAATCGCATACAGTTTACCCCGGACCTGATGCCAAGTGACATCACCGGCTCTGAGATTTTGGATAGCAACCGGCAGTTTGTTTTTACCCAGGGGCCCATCTTTGCCAATATTGTGTTGGCCGATGAGATCAACCGTACCCCACCAAAAACACAGGCCGCATTGCTGGAAGCGATGCAGGAAAAAGCGGTAACCGTATCCGGTCACATGCACCGGTTGGATAAGCCCTTCTTCGTACTAGCTACTCAAAACCCAATCGAGCAGGAAGGCACCTATCCGCTCCCGGAAGCACAGCTAGACCGGTTCATGTTCAACATTGTAGTGGAATACCCCACCTATGAGGAAGAGGTGCAAGTGGTGAAAAGTACCACTGCCATACAGACGGTCAACATGAAAAAGGTATTGGAGAAGGAGGATATCAAATATTTCCAGTCGCTCATTCGGCAAATACCCATCCCCGACAACGTATTGGAGTATGCCGTGTCTTTAACCCATAAGACACGTCCGGATGGTGAGCGTGCCACGGATATGACCAGGGAGTACCTCAGTTGGGGTGCAGGTCCGCGTGCTTCGCAGTATTTGGTGCTGGGCGCCAAAGCCCATGCGGTATTGCATGGCAAGTATAGCCCCGACATTGAGGATGTGCGCGCCATTGCCCTGCCCATCTTGCGCCAC
>CAJXXO010000138.1 GCA_913062655.1 uncultured Bacteroidota bacterium
CGGAGCCGCCGTGGATGCAGACGGCGGCGACGGCGACCGCGACCGCGAAGTGTCGGACTGATCAGTCAGCGGGCCTGGCGCGTGCGCGCCACGCGGCCATCAGCCGGTTCAGCGTTGCCAGCTCCGGGTTGCGGGACGCGGCCGCGGCCAGGTAGCCGAGGAAACGCGGCTCGTCGGCGATGTAGCCGCACTTGCCGTCGCGGTGCCGGAGCCGGGCGAAGATGCCCAGCACCTTGAGATGGCGCTGCGTGCCAGTGATGGATTCTATGATGGTGCCCCTCAGATTCCTCAGTTGAGAGACCGGTTCATCAATATCGCCACGGCCAAAGTCGCCACCAGCGCCTATGAGGCTTTTGATATTGGTGTCCTAAAAACAGATAAGGACTTTGTAGTGGTTAATGGTGATCGAGCTATCACAGAAGCAAAATATAAAGTGCAGGAACTGGCCAGAAGAGGGTATACCCAACCGATTCAGCGGGAAGATATCACCGTTTTGGGACGCACGGCACTAGGCGCCATGTATGCCGGTACAGAGAGCTTCTTCATCGGCAACTATGCCACAGAGCACGACAAGAAGATAGCCAACAAAGTGGCCTGGGTCATGTGTGGCGGTGACTTGACGGGTTCGCAACAAGTTAGTGAGCAATATTTGCTCGATCTGGAAAGAGAAGCCTTCCTGAGTTTACTTGGAGAGCGGAAGACATTGGAACGAATGGAGCATATACTGAAAACGGGGAAGCCGTTGCGGAATTAACGTACCACGTATACCGTACCGCGTACCACGACAAATACATATACCTTAAACACTAAATGAATCAGTTATGAAAACGCACAATTACAAAAAACTTCAGGTATGGCAAGAATCAGTTGATTTGGCTGTGGACCTCTATAAGGTATTACAGCATTTCCCTACTGATGAAAAGTTCGGAATCACCTCCCAAATCAAGCGTTCAATAGTCTCAGTTCCTTCAAACATTGCAGAAGGTGCAGGTCGTCATACACCGAAACAGTTTGTGCAATTTTTGTCTAATGCGAACGGCTCCGCATGTGAGGCTGATACACAACTGATTATTGCTAACAGAGTTGGTTTCTTGGAGGATGAAGTATATGCCGAGATTGAAAACAGGCTAAATAAGATTCAACGAATGCTATATAATCTAGCAGATAAAATGAATTAGGTGAATACATAGAGTCCTCAAGTCGTACTACGTGGTACGAACTACGGACTACTAAATACTACAACATGGATGCATACATAGTAAAAGGATACAGAACCGCAGTGGGAAAAGCCAATAAAGGTGGTTTTCGCAACACCTCACCGGTGACGCTGGGAGCGGAGGTGATCAAGCACCTGCTTAAGACCACGCCTGAGTTGGACCCAAAGCGAATCGATGATTTGATCGTGGGTAATGCCGTGCCGGAAGCGGAACAAGGCTTACAGATGGCACGCTGGGTCGGACTAAAGGCTGGTTTGCCTTTCGAGATTCCTGGGGTAACGGTCAATCGCTACTGTGGTAGTGGTGTGGAGACCATTGCCATGGCGGTGGGCAAGATCAAGGCTGGTATGGCAGATTGTATCATTGCCGGAGGTACAGAATCCATGTCATTGGTGCCAACCGTGGGCTACAAAACGGTACCGGATTACGAGATCGCCAAGGACCATGGCGACTATTTCCTGGGCATGGGCTTGACCGCTGAAGAAGTAGGCTCGAAGTACAACATTTCTCGTGATCAGGCTGACGAGTTCTCCTATCACTCTCACCAAAAAGCCATTGCAGCCATTGAAAGTGGCAAGTTTGCTGAAGAGATCGTCCCGATAGAGGTGGAGGATGTCTTTGTAAAAGACGGCAAGCGGGTGTACAAAACCCACACAGTAGATACAGATGAGGGGCCACGGAAAGACACCAGCCAGGAAGTGCTGGGCAAGCTCCGTCCGGTATTCAAGCAAGGGGGACAAGTGACAGCAGGGAACAGCAGTCAAACCTCAGATGGTGCCTCTTTCGTGATCGTGATGTCGGAACGCATGGTAAAGGAGTTAGGATTGGAGCCAGTAGCCCAAATGAAAACTTGTACCACCGTAGGCGTAAATCCACGCTACATGGGCATTGGTCCGGTGGAAGCCATACCAAAGGCGCTGAAGTTGGCCGGGATGAAGTTGTCTGATATCGAGCTAATAGAACTGAACGAAGCCTTTGCCGCACAATCACTGGCGGTTATTCAAGAGGCCGGACTCAATCCTGATATCGTCAATGTCAATGGTGGGGCAATTGCCTTGGGTCACCCACTGGGTTGTACCGGGTCCAAACTGAGTGTGCAATTGTTTAATGAAATGAGAAGACGCCATCAAAAGTATGGCATGGTAACAGCCTGTATTGGCGGTGGACAGGGCATCGCAGCGATTTATGAAAGATTGAATTAATCAACCAAAAAAGAGATAGCTATGGCATCGATAGATAAACAAAAAGCCCTCGGTGGAGGAGAATTTCTCATCACCGAATCCCAAACTGATCAGATTTTCACTCCGGAAGACTTGTCGGAAGAGAGTCGCATGATGGCCGATATGACACGCGACTTCGTGGAAAAGGAGGTAATCCCCCATGTAGATGCTATTGATGCACAGCAAGAAGGGCTGGTACCGTCTATCCTGGAAAAAGCGGGTGAGTTGGGCTTGCTGGGTACCTCCATTCCTGAGGAGTATGGTGGAGCAGGCCTCGACTTCAATACTAATACGGGAATCACTATGGCCATGGGGCCAAGCTATTCTTTTGGGGTGAGTTGGGCCGCACATACCGGTATCGGTACGTTGCCTATTTTGTACTATGGTACCGAAGAACAAAAACAAAAGTATTTGCCGGGTCTTACTTCCGGTCAACTGAAAGCCGCCTATTGTCTGACGGAACCGGGTTCGGGATCAGATGCCTTGGGCGCCAAGACGAAAGCCGTGCTGAATGATGCCGGAACACACTATGCTATTTCCGGTCAAAAAATGTGGATCACCAATGGCGGTTTTGCTGACCTCTTTATCGTGTTTGCCAAGATTGATGGCGAGAAGGACAAGTTCACCGCCTTTATCATTGATGCCAATGCCGAAGGGGTTACCCGCGGGGAAGAAGAGAAAAAGATGGGTATCAAGGGTTCTTCCACTCGTCAGATCTTCTTTGAAGGAGTACTGGTGCCTAAAGAAAATATCCTGGGAGAAATCGGCAAAGGACACAAGATCGCTTTCAATATTCTGAACATCGGACGATTTAAGTTAGGCGCTATGTCTGCCGGTGGTTGTCAGATGAGTACCACCAAATCGGTGCAATATGCGAATGAGCGTCACCAGTTTGGGGTGCCCATCAGCAGCTTTGGTGCCATTCAACACAAGCTGGCAGAGCAGGCGATACGCACGTATGCATTGGAGACGACTACCTACCGCATTAGTGACTTGGTGGACAGACGGGTGAAAGACAAGCAGGAAGAAGGCCTCGCCTATCCGGAGGCGTTGATGGACGCTGCTGAGGAGTATGCCATCGAATGTGCCATGATGAAGGTGTTTGGTTCAGAAGTGCTGGACTTTGTGGTGGATGAGACGGTACAGGTACATGGGGGCTATGGTTTCAGTGAAGAATTCCCGGCTGCTCGTGCGTATCGCGATAGCCGTATCAACCGCATATTTGAAGGCACTAACGAGATCAACCGTCTACTTACAGTTGACATGCTGCTAAAGCGGGCCATGAAGGGCCAGCTCGATTTGATGGGCCCGGCTATGGCTGTGCAAAAAGAACTGATGAGCATCCCTGATTTTGGCGATGAGCCGACCGGCTACCTCGCTAAGGAATGGAAGGCGGTAAAACAAGCCAAGAAAGCCATACTGATGGCCGCGGGAGCCGCAGCACAGCAGTTGATGCAGAAGCTGGAGCATGAGCAGGAGCTGATCATGAACCTGACCGACATGGCCATCGATGTGTATGCTATGGAAAGTATGCTGCTTCGCACGCAGAAGATCATGGAGACCAAAGGAGAGGACGCAGCCTTACCCTACCTCGAGATGACACAGGTATTCGTATCTGATGGTTTGGAGCGCGTGCATATCAATGGTAAGCATGCTGTGGCCGCCTTTGCCACTGGTGATGAGTTACGCATGATGCTGTTAGGGATCAAGCGATTTACCAAGTATGATGTGATCAATACAAAGGAACTGCGGAGAAATATTGCCGCCCGATTGATCGAAGCGAACGATTATTGCTTTTAGGATGATGAAAAGCACGTAAAAAGCCGCCTCAATTTTAGGGCGGCTTTTCTTTTATGGGTTTAGTACACTTTCTATTCTTGAAACGTCATCACATACTGCGCTACCGCATCTATTTGTTCTTCAGATAGTAAGCCTTCATAGGCCGGCATAGCGTTTTTCCCGTTTTGGATTCTGTTTACCACGTCTTCATAGCCCAGTTTACTTTCGGTCAGCATGGGTGAACCACTTAATCCTTTTTTGCCATTGGTGCCGTGGCAGACGCTACAATTATCAAGGTAGATGGATTCGCCCTGTTCCATTACGCTGCCTTTAACATCAAAAGTTTGCGTGCTTTCTGCAATTAAGGTGCCTTTTTTATCAAAGGCGGCACTTTTGGTTTCTGATATGCCGTAAGAGTATAGCACCAACAGCAGGCCGAATACGGCTAAGGGTTTGCTTTCTTTTCGGAAAGCGATAATGCTGATCGGAATAGCAGCAATGACGGCAATTAATTTGATCCAGAACCAATTCCCTACTTGCACCAGGCCGCTATTCAACGCCAGGTAAACTCCGGTCACTACCATCAAGGTATCAATGATCATTTCCGGGACCAGTGTCTTTTTCCGGACTTTTTGAAAGAGCTCCTTCTTATTGGAGAGCAGCAAAACGGTCTTGACTAAAATGGAAAGTAAGAAAAGAACGACCACTAAAGTGTGGGTATGCAGCATGCCTGTGTACATGGTCAGTCGGATTTTGTGTTACAATAATACCATGAATGTTGAGGAAGGTTGAATGATTTATTCAATTTTTCGAAGGAAAGCGCGGATAGCGGTTCACGCAGATACGCATAACCTACAAAGAAGTATCAACATTTATTTAGCGCTTGGTGTCTTTGCGAGCAATAAAAAAGGCGACTCCGAAGAATCGCCTTTCTAGTATCACTTAGCGCTGTAATTATACGCCTTCTTGCTTGCGGATCAGGTTTAATGCGCTACCTGCCTTAAACCACTCGATCTGCACGGGGCTGTAGGTGTGATTACACATGATGGTGTCGCTGCTGCCATCTTTGTGCTTCACGGTTACCTCTACCTGCGAGCCAGGTGCGAAGTTGTCCAGTTTGATATCAAACTCGTCTTCTTCCTGAATTTTATCGTAGTCTGCTGGATTATCAAAGGTCAGTGCCAGCATACCTTGCTTCTTCAGGTTGGTCTCGTGGATACGAGCAAATGACTTCACGATAACTACACGTGCACCGAGGTGGCGGGGCTCCATGGCGGCATGTTCGCGGCTGGATCCTTCGCCATAGTTTTCATCACCTACAATTACTGTGCTGATGCCTTCTGCCTTGTAAGCGCGGGCCACATCTGGTACAGCACCATAAGCGCCATTTAGTTGGTTTTTGATTTTGTTGGTCTCTTGGTTGAAGGCATTCACGGCCCCGATCAACAAGTTGTTGGAAATATTGTCCAGGTGCCCCCGGTAGCGCAGCCATGGACCGGCCATGGAGATGTGGTCGGTGGTACACTTACCATGCGCTTTGATGAGTAGCTTCAGGTCAGTCAGATCATTGCCATCCCAGGCATCAAATGGTTCGAGCCGCTGCAAGCGATCGCTACCTTCTGCCACTACAACCTCTACCTCTTCGCTATTGTCAGCAGGAGGTACATAGCCCGCATCTTTTACATCAAAACCAAGGTTAGGGAAGATGGTACCTTTCGGTTCTTCCAACTTGATTTCTTCCCCTTCCTCATTGGTGAGGGTGTCTGTGAGCGGGTTAAAATCCAATGTACCGGCCAAGGCAAAAGCGGTAACGATATCCGGGGAAGCCACAAATGAGTGGGTGTTCGGGTTGCCGTCATTTCGCTTGGCGAAGTTTCGGTTGAAGGAGGTCATGATAGAATTCTTACGATTCGGATCATCGCTGTGGCGGGCCCACTGACCGATACACGGTCCACAAGCATTGGCCAGCACTACGCCTCCCATTTCTTCAAACTCATCGAGTAGCCCATCACGGTCTGCGGTGAAGCGCACCATTTCCGAACCTGGGGTCACCGTATATTCCGACTTTGCTTTAAGTTTTTTGTCTTTCGCCTGTTTGGCAATCGAGGCTGCACGGGTCAGGTCTTCGTAAGAAGAGTTGGTGCAAGAGCCGATCAAGCCCACTTCCAGGTCCATAGGCCAACCTTTTTCTTTGGCGATTTTGCCAAATTCAGACACCGGCCAGGCCGCATCCGGGGTGAATGGGCCGTTGATGTGGGGCTCCAGCTCACTCAGGTTGATCTCAATGACCTCATCGTAGTATTTCTCTGGCTCGGCCACTACCTCCGGATCACACTGCAGGTGCTCCATAATGTCATTGGCCAGGTCGGCCACTTCTGCGCGCTTGGTCTGGCGAAGGTATTCGGCCATGTTTTCATCGTATTCGAAGATGGAGGTCGTAGCACCGATCTCTGCACCCATGTTACAGATGGTACCTTTTCCGGTACAAGAGAAGGATTTGGCGCCTTCACCCATGTATTCCACAATGGCACCGGTTCCGCCTTTCACGGTCAGGATACCGGCCACCTTGAGGATCACATCTTTTGGAGCCGTCCAGCCTGACATTTCACCAGTCAGCTTCACACCGATCAGCTTCGGCATCTTTAGCTCCCATGGCATACCGGCCATCACATCTACCGCGTCAGCACCTCCCACACCAATGGCGACCATGCCGAGTCCACCTGCATTGGGTGTGTGGCTATCGGTACCAATCATCATACCGCCCGGGAAGGCGTAGTTTTCCAGCACCACCTGGTGGATGATGCCTGCACCCGGTTTCCAGAAGCCGATGCCAT
>CAJXXO010000139.1 GCA_913062655.1 uncultured Bacteroidota bacterium
CAGATACACCCGTCCCATTCCCCCTTCGGCAATAAGTGACTGTAGTTCAAACGATTCTATGTGTTTACCGAGATAAGGGTCGGCTGAGGCATCACGAAGTAGTGAAATATCTTCTTCGGGTTGATCCATGAAATCGCCTGCATCTTCATGAGATTGCAACAACGAATGCACCTCTTGCAGCAGCGTTTCATCATTGGCACAGGTCTGGTTGATATAGGTAGTGCGGTGCGGCTCCTGCAATGCAATAGCTTCATTGAATATCGTTTTTACCTTGTGCCATTGCTTGCTGTCCATGCAATTCTATTTGGGGCATACCCCATGAATGATCAGGCCAAATTGGTATTGCCTTGGCCTTTTAATTCGCGAAACAACCAGGCTTTGGCCAATTGCCATTCCCGTTTGATGGTGGCAGGTGACAAGTCCGTGGCCACAGCCACTTCTTCGATGGTCATGCCTGAAAAGTACCGTAGTTCCACTATTCTGCTTAGCCGTTGATCAAAGCCTTCCAATTTGCCGAGTGCTGTGTCGAGGTCCAGCATCTTATCATCTTGCTCATCCATAATCATCAGGCCCTCACTCAGTGAAACCCTAAGGCGGTCGCCTCCGCGTTTTTGCGCCTTTCGCTTGCGCGCCATATCCACCAGGATCTGCCGCATAGAACGGGCCGCTATGCCAAAGAAGTGGGCCCTGTTTTCCCAGCTAAGAGCCGCATCACCGGCCAGTTTTAGGTAGACCTCGTGAACCAGGTCGGTAGTGCGTAGGGTAACTTGCTTGTATTCTCCGTGCAGGTAGGTGGTGGCCAGCCGCTTCAGTTCCTGGTAGACAATGGGGAAATGATTATCCAATACAGGTCCATCAGCCTGGTTTAGCTCCTGTAGCCACAACATATTTCCCGGAGAGTATGCCGCCATGTGTCGAAATTGATTGCTTGATTCGGTTAATCGTTGGTTTATTGTCGGATACAAATGCTTCTTAATCACCATGAATTTAACAAAATCAGTCATTTTCAATGGGTTGGGGGGCATTTTATTTTATCAGTGGATTTAATGCTGACAATACCTTCACTTTGCTATGGTTATTGGAGTGAAATGAATGGATGCTGTAGGCGTTGATGTGTGGAGATCAGCTTTCCCTCGGGTCTTTCTGATACGGCACTTTTTCCAGCCGTTGTATCTCCAGCGAGCAGACACCGAATTCTTCCGTCACCTTGCCTTGCAGCAGGTAAAAACCGGGTCCGGCCAGCGGGTAGCGCTTTACGGTATCGGGAAAGTGTACCGTGTCGAACAGGCCCAGCTCCCGGTCCCAGAAGCCGGCAAACTGCATCAGCTCTTGCTTGACGGTACGCACCGGCTTGATGGTGTGCAGGTTGCCCAGGATGCGAACGGTTTTACCGATATACTCCGGCAGCTCCCGGGCTACAATCGTGTCTTCATGCGGCTGAGCCAGCAGTTCAAAAGGCAGGCAGAGCGGAAAGCCCAGCAGTTCGATCTCGTCATACGCATCTTCCAGCCAGTGGCCTTCCAGCTTAGGCAGTTGAAAGTGCTGCTCTTCCCTGCCAAAGAGGGGCTCAGCCACCACCTCTTCGGCAGGCTGGTGCGCCAGCAGTTGTGCTTCCCACAGCAGCGCTCGCTTGGGCTTGCCGGTATCCCGAAAGGCATTGGCGCGGATCAGCAAAGCGAGTTGCTCCACGGGTAGCGACACCCGATCCGTAAAGTGAGCAAAGCTGCGATAGGGGCCTCGCAAGTGGCGGTCGGCCAGCACCTTGTCGATGGTACGTTGCTCCAGTCCATGCACCAACCCAAAACCGAGGTAGATCCGGCCTTCGTGCAGCGTGGCCAGGGCTGCACTCCGGTTGATGCAGGGTGCCTCTACGGATACACCGTGACGTTGTGCTTCGCGTACATAAAACTCCGTATTGTAAAACCCGCCAAAGTTGTTGAGCACAGCCGTGATGAAGGCGGCCGGGTGGTAGTGTTTCAGGTACAGACTCTGATAACTCTCCACGGCAAAGCTGGCCGAGTGGGCCTTGCTGAAGGAGTACCCACTGAAGCTTTCGATCTGTCGCCATACCTCCCGGGCAATACCCGCATCAATATCTTTTGCGGCACAGTTGGCAAAAAAGTCGTCCTGTATCTTTTGTATTTCGCCCTTGCTCCTGCGCTTGCCGCTCATGCCCCTGCGCAACACATCGGCCTCGGCCAGCCCGATGCCGGCAAAGTGGTGCGCCACCTTGATCACATCTTCCTGATAGACCATCACACCATAGGTCTCTTTCAGCAGCTCCTCCATCTTGGGGTGGATGTAGGTAAAGTTGTCGGGGTGGTGCTTGCGGTAGATGTATTCACGCATCATGCCGCTCTTGGCCACGCCCGGCCGGATGATGGAGCTGGCGGCTACGAGCTCGCGGTAGTTGTCACACTGCAGCTTTTGCAATAATTGCCGCATGGCAGGCGACTCGATGTAGAAACAGCCGATGGTATCGCCCACGGCCAATCGCTGATTGAGCTGCGGGTCGCGCTTAAAGCGTTCCACCTGATGGATGTCGATGCGTTTGCCTTCGGTGGCTTCTACCAGCTCCACCGCATCTTTGATGTGGCCCAGTCCCCGCTGACTGAGGATGTCGTATTTGTAAAAGCCATTGTCTTCGGCCACAAACATATCGAAGTGGGTGATGGGAAAACCCTTGGGCGGCAGGTCGGTAGCCGTCCAATAGTGCATGGGCGCCTCAGTGATGAGGATGCCTCCGGCATGGATGGAGAGGTGGCGCGGACGGTCTTCCAGCAGACGGCCATACTTGAAGATGAGCTGCGTGATGTGGTCGCGGTCGCGGCTGGCATGGGGGTGGGCCACGATCTCATCGATCTCTTTTTTGGGCAAGCCAAACACTTTCCCCAGCTCCCGGATGATCGACTTGCCCTGATAGGTGACATAGGTGGCCAACAGAGCCGTGTGCTGCCGGCTGTAGCGCTTGAAGATGTAGTCGGTCACCTCATCGCGGTCTTTCCAGGAGAAGTCGATATCGAAGTCGGGCGGTACGGTACGGTGAGGGTTCAGAAAGCGCTCGAAGTAGAGGTCGAGATCGATCGGATCTACATCGGTGATACCCAGGCAATAGGCGACCATGCTGTTGGCGCCACTGCCGCGCCCCACGTGGAAGAAGCCGCGGTGCTGCCCATAGCGGATGATGTCCCACGTGATCAAAAAGTAGGCAGCAAAGCCCAGTTTGTCGATGATCTGCAACTCATGCTCCACCCTGCGGAGCGCCTCCTTGTCGCGCAGCCCGTAGCGCCAGCGGGCACCATCGCGGGCCAGTTTTTGCAGCAATTCGCGGTCGTCATCGCGGTGGCCGGTGAAGGTAAGGCGATTCTTGTTGCTGTGGCGGTCCACGCTGAAGTGGCACTGCTCCAGCAGTTGCATCGTGTTGTAGGCGAGTCGTGGATAGGCATTGTAGTGGGCCAATAGCTCGGCCGGGTAGGGAAAGTGCGACTGTGGGTGCGCCTGTGCGGAGGTAGGCAGCTTAGTGAGTACCACATTGTGGTCGATGGCGCGCAGGAGGCGGTGGAGGTTATAGCCCTGCTTGTGTAGAAAGACGATGGGCTGCAAAATCACCAGCTCGTCCATACGCTGGCGAAGCGGAGAGCGGTGGAGGCGGGTGACCTCCCACGGACGGATGCCGATGCGGTATGAAGGGTGGGGAGGGCCCGGTAATTCGGGGTGGTCCATCGGGTAGAGAAATAGGACATCCTCCCACTGCGGGGCCACTGTAGGAAAGGGCTGATCGGTATGGGCGAAGCGACTGTACCAGGTGTTGAGCTGCTGAAAGCCGCTATGATTTTTAGCCAGACCAATGTAGCAGAGCTGATCCCCATTGCGAAACTCCAGCCCCACGATCGGGCGGATGCCTGCCTCGGTACAGTGGTGTACAAACTCCAGCGTGGCGGAGGTATTGTTGATGTCCGTAAGCGCCAGCGTATCTATTTCGCGCTCCACAGCCGCCTGCACCAACTCTTCGATGGAGCAGGTGCCATAGCCAAGACTAAAGTGGGTGTGCGCATTGAGGTACATACAAAGCTGTTAGAAAAGCTAAAATACTTAGTAAATACTAAAAATAACGGCAATACAGAGGGGAAGTTGAGGGTAACAAAGGATAAGGTGTCCGGGGGACGATCAGGTGAGGCCTGGATGGTAGAGACGTTTCATGTTCACCTCCTTCGCGTAAAGCTTCGGAGGTCAAAGAGGGGCCATAGCTGAAAGTTGCTGAGTCAGGAAGTTCCGCGTTCAGTGTTCAAAGTTCAGCGTAGCTAAGCCATTGCTCTATTGGGCTGCCTGATGTTCTGCTCTGTGCCCTCCATCGAGCGCAAGCGAGATACCTCTGCGGCCATCTGCGCTTTTCCTCCGCGCCACTCTGCGCGCAGCCCTCCCGTGAGCGTAAGCGGAACACACGAGTGTATAAGTTTATAAGTGGAGAAGTTGAAAAGTGTAAAAGGAACTAAGTGTTCGCATGAAGCTACGGAGGGCAATGAAAGGAGCGAAGCCCAAGCCTGTCCTATAAGAGAGCTCATTTATTGAATGGTTTGCGGAACGACATTTGTCATATACGCACAAAAACTTTTCCAGTAACTGTGAATTTTATCTCAAATTATTTGCATGTATAGTCTAAAATGACATATATTTAAAAGTGAATCAAAAAACCCTAACTATGCACACCTACACACCTACACACCTACACACCTGCAAACCTGCTAAACTGTTACTCCTCCTTTTGATTATGGTAAGCTCGAATACCATAGCCGGGCAGACGCAACTAAAGCAATGGTGCATCCCCAACCAATTGTATGATTTCACTACACAGCAGTCTCAAGCATTGCCGACAGGTTTGGTGGCCCCACTCGATGCTTACAGTGGTACGGCCACTTCTCCGGCCAATCATGCCTATTATACGGCTGATCCCAATAAACCGGAATATGAAACACCCACATTTGCCTATTCCCTGCTGATATATGATCCTACCCCTACGGCTGTAGAGGATATCTCCCAAGACCATGGTGTCAAGATATATCCCAATCCCACCACCAATCTTGTAACCGTTGGGGTTAACTTGCCCGAAACTAACTCTATCAAAATAGAAATGCTCGACATGTTGGGCAGAATGGTAAATGCGATGGTACCGGGTAAAAAAGGAGCAGGCACTTACCGTTTCCAAATGAATACCAGCCACCTTGGAGCAGGGATGTACCTCATAAGGATATCGATAGGTGACAAAACCATCACCAAAAAAGTGCAGGTACAATGAGGGGTCTGTTGCTAATGATCAGTACACTTCTGTGTCTTGGGCAAATCTCATTTGCCCAGGTCACAGGAGATTTTTACCCGCAATGGGCAAGGGAAATTGAATCACCTTCCTTCATGTCGGGTGCTACCGGAACACCAATGAAGATTGCAATCACCAGTAAGGATCATATAATCCTTGGCAGTGAATTTTTGGATTCTGTTGCTCTTTGTGATACCTTCTTGGCGCCTTCCGGCAGTACAGATATCTTTCTGACTTCTGTTGATACCAACGGCAAGCTTAATTGGATTGTACGAGGACATGCTACCGGTTACGCATGGTTAAAGGCATTAGCCGTAGATGCGGATGATAATATTTATGTAGCAGCACATAGTTATGATACATTGGTTTTGCAAAATGACACCATCATGGCAGATGATTATGCCTGTGGTGTGGCAGCAAAATTTTCTCCAGAGGGGAATCTGTTGTGGAATAATGTGTATCAGGGGGTTACATTTTCAGAAGCAGTCGCCACAGATCCTTTCGGAAATGTTTATTATGCCTTCGGCTATGCTCAATACATGGTAATCGGCAATGACACTTTGTCTACAGGCTTATCTTTCCCACACCACCTCGGAAAAGCCCTGATTAAAATGGATTCATCAGGAAATATATTGTGGTTTAAAAGTTTTAGAGGTGGCCTTGGCGCAATTACCTACATGGAATGTGATGAACAAGGGAACGTGTACTTTGCTAATTATGGTGACCTGGTGATTGACAATTATACCAGTCCCGGTAATGATAATGATGATACCTACCTGGTAAAAATAGAACCGAATGGTCAGTTAGCGTGGGTAAAAAGTGCTTTGGACAATGGCATTGAAGCGGATCAAAGCTTGCATGATTTTACCATAGATGAGGAACATGTATATTGGGTCGGTGCTATAGATGGTGCCTCCTTAATAGACGGGGATACAGTAGTAACTCCTGAGTATGGTAATGATATGATCATGATCAAATACACAAAGGACGGTGCACGAAAGTGGATTAAACTCACTGGTGGAAAAGGAGGCCAAGGATTTGGGAAAATAGAGTACAACCCTTTGGACAATAAACTATATTCTGAGGCAGGAGGTCCGCAGATGCATGTTCCCGGCTTTGATTTCCATCACCCCGAAAACCGCAACACCAGTATGGTAATGCGTTTTGATACTGCAGGTAACTTTGAGCAGGTTTATTTGTATGGTGGTACTGTTAATGGTGGAGATATAAACATTATGGGCAATGGAAATTTTGTTGATTTGATCGTTTTTCGTGACTCTGTAGTAGTAGGCAATGATACTTTTGTAAAGCCCTATGATCCAGTCAATGTACATGGAGCATTGGTGTATTTTAATAATCAGTGGATACCTGCTAGTGTCAACAGCCCAAAAGCCTCAGATTTTGGTGTTATCGTTTACCCTAACCCTGCTACGTACGTAGTAACAGTAAGTTTGACCCTACCCGAAACAAATTCAATCAAAATAGAAATGCTCGACATGCTGGGTAGAAGGGTAAATGCAATGGTACCGGGTAAAAAAGGAGCAGGAAATTATCGCTTTCAGATCAATACTGACCACCTGGCAGCAGGGATGTACCTCATAAGGATATCGATAGGTGACAAAACCATCACCAAAAAAGTGCAGATACAATGAGGCAAT
>CAJXXO010000140.1 GCA_913062655.1 uncultured Bacteroidota bacterium
ACAGGAATTCAACGAGCCGGTGGGGCGCCTTTGCATCAATACACGCACTTTTTGCTCCAAGATTTAAAGGCGCTTAAGCACATGTACCAGCAGGATATGCTGGACACCGGACCCGCTCATATTGGAGTAGAGCAAGAGTTATATTTAGTAGATCGCTTCTGGCGGCCGGCCCCGATTATCATACCTCTCATGCAGGCCGTTAATGATCCGCATTTCGTTACGGAATATGCAGCATTTAACGGGGAGATCAATATTGATCCCTTTGAATTGGGCCCGAATGCCTTCAGTAATATTGAAGTGCAACTCCGCACCATATTACATAAGGTAGACCGGGAGGCCTCGAAAATGAGTGCGAAAGTACTGCTGACGGGGATTCTACCTAACCTGCGATATACGGATATATCGTTGGATACCATGACACCCATGAAACGATATGAGTTGTTGACGGAGGTGCTTCAGGAGATGCGGGGCGGTGACTTTGAGTTTCACATAGAGGGTATTGACGAATTGCTTATTAAGTCCAACACACCCTTATTTGAAGCTTGTAATACCAGCTTTCAGGTCCACTATCAGTTACATCCCGGATCTTTTGTCAGCCAGTACAACTGGGCACAGGCCATTGCAGGCCCGGTGCTTTCTTGTGCCGTCAATTCCCCGGTCTTATTGGGCAAGCGACTGTGGAAAGAAACGCGTCTGGCGCTTTTCCAACAGTCTATCGATATACGGCAAAAGGTGCACCATAGCAATCGTGAGCGCACCGCCCGCGTCCATTTCGGTAATCAATGGGTGCGCGATAGCTTGGTGGAAGTCTTCGAAGACAATGTGGCGCGCTTCCGCTCTATTCTGAGTGCTGAGGTACAGGAAGATGCGATGCAAGTATTGGAACAAGGCGGTATCCCCAAGCTTAAGGCTTTCTCCATGCATAATGGAACGGTATATCGTTGGAATCGTATCTGCTACGGCATTACGAAAGGCAAGCCACACCTGCGCGTAGAAAACAGGCTTTTCCCCAGTGGCCCCACCGTGGCAGATGAGATGGCCAATGCGGCATTTTGGATTGGCCTGATGCACGGATTACCGGATGAGTATCATGACCTTCCTAAGATGATGGACTTTGATGATGCGAAAGGTAATTTCAAGCGGGCCGCCATCAATGGATTGGAAACAGAATTTCGCTGGATTAATGGCAAGCGAATCAAAGCCGGTAAACTGATACGTAAGGAGCTACTCCCCATCGCCAGAGCGGGTTTGGAAAAAGCCAAAATCGATAGGGATACGATTGATCGTTATCTCAACATTATTGAGGAGCGAGTGGAAACCGAACAAACCGGTGCCAACTGGATACTGGAGTCACAAGCGCAATTGAAACGTAAACATCCCAAAAGTGAAACCCTGGTGGCCATCACGGCCGCTATGCATAGGCGCATGGAATCAGGTGAACCCGTGCACAAGTGGTCGTTGGCCGCTTTCAGTGAAGTGGGCAATTGGGAATGCCGCTACGGCCACATCGATCAGTTGATGACCAGAGATCTCTACACGGTAAGGGCAGAAGATGCTGTTTCGTTGGTAATCAACCTTATGGACTGGCGTCAGATTAGACACATGCCGGTCGAAAACGAAAAAGGAGAACTGGTGGGCCTTCTTACTTCTGCGCAACTGTTTCACCACTACAGCTCTGAGACAGAGGAATCGCTGAAAAAGATGAAAGTGCGCGACATTATGATCCGGGGTGTTATCACCGTTACCCCCGATACGCGAACCCTGGAAGCATTTCAACTGCTCTATCAGAAAAAAATCGACTGCCTACCGGTGGTACGGGACAAGCATTTAGTCGGTATAGTGACCGAGCACGACTTTGCCCGTTTGGCCGGTTACCTCATGTCTTCCGAATCGGATGAGCAAGAACCCTGCTAACCAATTGCTGCATGTTACCTTTGTAGCATGTTACCAAGATTCATTCTCATCTCTTACCTCATATCTCTGTGGCTTACGGTAGAGGCACAGATTTGCCAGGAAGGCGATTGCACCAACGGGGAAGGTGTCTTACAAACGGAAGAAGGTTACACCTACAGGGGCTCCTTTGCGCAGGGACGATTTCATGGTCAAGGTATACTTACTTATTATCCTGGTGCTTATCTGGAGGGGCAATGGAAGGAAGGAGCCTTTATAAAGGGGATGATGGTCGATACGTTGGGTAATGTTATCACCGGTGAGTTTAAAGACAATCTGCCTCATGGTAAGGGGGTGCATGAACGGCCAGATGGCATTATTTACGAAGGCCGGTTTGAAAACGGCAGGTACGCTGGATGGGGTGAAATGCGTTTTCCAGATGGAGGTTATTTCGAAGGAGAGTTTGAAAATGGGATCCGACAAGGAGAAGGCACCTATGTAAGTCCTGACTCGGTTATCTACGAAGGAACGTTCGCCAATAACCTACCCAACGGGCTGGGAAAGCAAATGTACCCTGGTGGGAATGTATACGAGGGCGAATTCGTCAGTGGAGTCATCCAGGGAAAAGGCACCATGACCTACCAAACCGGAGCCGTGTATAAAGGTGAATGGCAACGTGGCAAGCGGCATGGTCAGGGTATCTTTGCCCAACCTGATGGAACTGTCTACGATGGGCAATTTGAAAACAATGCCGCCAACGGCACCGGTAAACTCACCTTACCGGGCGGGGAATGGTATGAGGGCGAATTCAAAAACGGACGTAGGCACGGCAAAGGCACCTTTCACTATATCAGCGGTGCCACGCTCACAGGCGAATGGGTCAACGGTAAGATGGAAGGTGAATTTTTATTCATCAGCAGTCAGGGAGAAGAACAACAGCGTGTGTACAAGAATAACAAATGGATAAATGCCCCGAATGGGGATGAATAAAGCGTTATATTTTGTGTGTGCGTCCTTTCGCTTGGGCAAGGCTCTTATCTTTGTGCCCAAATAAAGACACTATGCGTTTTACGCTTTTACTGGCTGGTTGGTTGTACGCATTCAACTTGATGGCACAACCGAAAGACTCTGTTTACCTGCTACCACAACTTGGCTATGGCGCTCATTTCGAGCAACAACTGATTGTTGAAGTACCGCAAGGCACCCAAGAGCTGAAGGTCGTGTATTATCCCGTTGAGCATTCAGCCAACAAGCAAGAAGCTATCCACAATGGTCCTTTCGATAAACCGTACAATTTCGTAAAGATAACCCTCGCACCACTCGAGATGAACACCACCTATTCGTACCTGGTGTTCCTGGACGGCCAACAGACCACCGCTACGGAACCACAACAGTTTACCACCCGAAAATTGTGGGAGTGGCGCGAAGATGCGCCTGATTTCTCCTTTTTGTTTGGTTCTTGTCACTACTCAAATGATGCCCCTTACGATCGGCCTGGCCGCCCCTATGGAAGAGGCAACTATGTGATCAGTGAAATGGTGGAAGACACAGCGGACTTCAACTTGTGGGCAGGTGACAACATCTACCTGCGCGAAGTGGACTGGAGCTCCGAAACAGGCATTTATTATCGCTACCATCACTTTCGTGAAGACATCAATGTGCAGCGATTGCTGCACAAGCGACCCAACTTTGCGACCTGGGATGACCACGATTTCGGACCCAACAACTCCAATCGTGCCTTTCAGTTTAAAGCAGCAGCATTGGAGGCATTCAAAGCCAATTGGGCCAATCCTACATTTGGTCTGCCCGATGTTCCTGGTGTTTTTGGTGAATTTGAATGGAGCGACTGCGACTTCTTTCTCTTAGACAACCGCTACTACCGGTCACCTGAATGGTATGCCGATAGTATCAATGGAGACTGGAACCCTGACAAAGCCTACCTGGGCGAAGCGCAATTGCAATGGCTCAAAGACGCCCTGGCCAATAGCCGGGCTTCTTTCAAGTTCATCGTTTCGGGTAGCCAGGTCCTGAATACGGCAGGCCGGGGAGAATGCTTTTGCCACTACAAGGAGGAGTGGTCGGAATTGTTGCGTTTTATTCGCGACAATGATGTACGTGGTGTGGTATTCCTCTCGGGTGACCGTCATATGGCGGAAATGCTAAAAGTGGAAAATGACGACATGTACCCCTTGTATGAATTCACCTCTTCTCCCATTTCAGCCGGACCATTTACCTCTATTACGGAACGGGACGAGTTCAACAATCCACTTCGGGTAGAAGGTACGCTGTATCCAGACCTGAATTATATGAGGCTAAGCGTAGCTGGTGAGCGAAGAGCACGCGTACTTACCGTAGAGCTAAAAGACCAGGAAGGACAAGTGGTGTGGACACAGCAAATACATCAACAAGACCTCCGATTACCTCGCGAGTAAACTGTTGTTGATTTAAAATTAAGTTAATTCACCCTTATTAACGCAAGTCCCCCAACGGCTTAACGTCTTTTGGCTAAAAGAATGGCGGCTACGCCAGGTATAGCGGTAATTTTGGCGGGTAATTGTTCACCAAAAAACCATGTTATGTTACGCTCATTCACGTTATTGGCCACTGTTGTTGGCTTATTTCTTCACGCTCCCCTTACCGCCCAGGTATCTTCCAACACAGGATCCATTGCGTATGCTGCTGGCAACAGTAGCCATGCGTCAGGGCCTTACAAGAAGGTGGAGACTAAGAATTTGTCGGCTCATGAAGCCAGCGCTTTACAGCTCTCCGCAGAAAATAATCTGCATATAGAAGCATTGGAAGTGCTGACGGATCAAAATGGAGAAGAGATCAGTCTACGGTTTACCAGTCCAAGACAGGGTAATACGACCATTGCAGTATACAATGCTATGGGTAAGCGCATCTATAAAGAGCGCTTGAAGAATCATACAGGGGAATACAAAGGAACCATCGCCATGAAGAATGCATCCACTGGCGTATTCTACCTGGTGGTAGAACAGGATCGCAGAAGCCTATCCAAAAAGATTATGTTGTAAGGCAGTCGTAATACTTCAATCCATACATGGCCCTTCGTCTGTTGATGAAGGGCTTTTTTTTATCCTATCGCATAAGCTGTTTAGAGGGGCGTTAGCTCTCTACACAACACCAGAATTAAGTTAATTCACGCTTCTTAACGGATACACAATCAGCCTTTAACGTCTTTTCATTTCCCTTAACGCGTCAGGCGGTGGGTAAGCTGTAGCTTAGGTGTATCACTAAAAAAACCATGTTATGAAACGCTTATGCAACTCCTTACTCACAGGTACTTTATTCTTTCTGCTCCCCTTATCCGGAGCCACACAATCAGTGTCCTTTCATGCATCAGAGAAGGATGGGAGTATTCAAGATACTGTAATCCTGGTACAGGATGGATCCGCAAATGCAGAATGGGAGGTTGAAGCCGAGCAGGAGGCAGGCATCCGCCCGTATGAACCCATTGTGCAGTATTACTGGCCGGCCAGACATGATGATGGTTGGGAGAGAAGTAATGGTAGCACCGACCGCAAGGAAACCGTGGTAATTGAAAACATCAATTACCAAACATCCCCCGGTGACACCCAACTGTCTCGATGGATGGTATATGTCGACTCCATGGTAGCATGGCGAGGCCCTGGAAAAGAAGAGGCTAATGTAGCGTGGGAAGAGATCCAACGCCATATGGCCAGTTGGGGGGAGCGAGACGATAGTGGGGCGCAAAGAAAGCAGGAAATTCTCTTGACGTACTACCCCACAAAGCCCGCTGCGCAAGAGAAGGCACAAGAAAATTCAGAACCATTACCCCTGGAGACCATCACTGATATCGAGGCACAAGGCCTGCAACAGCGAAATACGGCCTCAGGGCACATAGAAAACCTGCAGCTCTTCCCCAACCCGGGTGATGGGCTCATTCAGGTGCGATTTGATAGTCCGCGAAAGGGCCACACGCAGCTTACGGTATTTGATGCCAACGGCAAACGCATCTACCACAAAAGGCTTGGGATGGTCCAGGGCGCCTATCAAGTGCAGCTTGACCTGCGCGATCAGCCTTCGGGCTTGTATTTTCTTACCATTGCTCAGGACGGGCAGACGCTGACGCGCAAACTCATGCTTCACTGATAAAGAGGTTAGGTTATGTGGTTTTGGTGGCCCCATAGGCAAAAGCCCTCCCGGTTTTGGGGAGGGCTTTTCGCTTTGGGCGTCATTGACGGATTTAAAACAAACTGCCTTGATCGGGCTTTTCTTTTGGCGCATCCTTGGTACGCTGTGGATTGGGATCAACCTCCCACTCAATGGTAGAGCCGCTGCTTATGCTATCAGATGAGTCATCGTCTTCATCAGCCGGGGTAGCCGTTGGTGATGTTGCTACCGGTTCTTCAAAAGCTTCCTCTTCCAGCTTAATCTTTTTAAGGTTGGCCTTATCGCCTAACTGGTTGCCTACGGCCCGCCAGCCTTTCACGTCTATAAATTCTTCCAGGTGAAGTGTTTGGGCTACCTCCTCTTTGCTCTTGCCCTTCTTCTCTACGTAGCTTACGGTTACCTTATCTGCTACAGAAGCCACGAGCAACTTTGATTTCGCGTGTTCAGTGATAAAGGGGAATGGCTGATCTAAGGAGGTGGTTTCAATCTGGAAGCGCTTGACCATGTACTTCTGCCGCTCACCATCAAGGTAAAGCGCAGTAATCACCTGACCAGGCACATGCTTACCAATGTGTACGATCTGCTTCATCTCATAGCGATTGACCAGGTCGAAGTTGGTTTGCGCATAGGTACCATCTTTATAGATGACCAGGATGGTATCGCCTGTGTCGAATTCTCCCAGGTATTTACCACGCTCATCGGTATTCAGACGACCCGTGTCCTCATCCAACCAAATATGCATACCCCCAATGGTGCTGGCACCCACTTCTTTTTGCTCCACTTTACGGACTGAATAACGCGTGACGGTATTGCCTTTGGCTCCACGACCTTTGATGTCGAGCCCACCAAAGTCGTAGGCAAAGACCTTCTTCCGGGCCCTGGCACTTTGTGAAAGGTAA
>CAJXXO010000141.1 GCA_913062655.1 uncultured Bacteroidota bacterium
TTTGGTAAGGTGGGTAGTATAGCGATGCCTGCCTGCCGGCAGGCAGGTGCGTACAGCGATGTTCGTATTGCGATATGCGTATTACGATATGCGTACAGCGATTTGTGTACAGCGATATGCGACAGGCGTATGGCGATATGAAGTCCGGGTTTTTATCTCTTCGCGCTTTTCGCCTTTCCTGCTGCTTTCCGGTATCTTTGTGCCATCCTCAACAAAAAATCCGACACATGCAGCAAGTGACCGTTATTGGCGCAGGAACGATGGGCAATGGTATCGCTCACGTCTTTGCGATGAACGACTTTAAAGTTAACCTCGTAGACATCAGTCAGCCCGCTCTGGATAAGGCTTTGGCGACCATTGAGAAGAACCTCGGTCGTATGGTGGCGAAAGAAAAAATCACCCAGGAAAAGCAAGATGCTACCTTGGCTAACCTGACCACGCACACCGAGTTGGCAAAGGGGGTGGAAGGTTCTTTCCTGGTGGTAGAAGCCGCTACAGAAAATATAGACCTGAAGCTGAAGATCTTCCAAGATCTGGAAGAATTGTGTGCTGATGATGTGATCCTGGCCACTAATACCTCTTCCATCTCCATTACCAAGATCGCGGCAGTAACGAACCGAGCCGACAAGGTGATCGGTATGCACTTCATGAATCCAGTGCCTGTGATGAAACTGGTGGAGATCATCCGCGGCTATGCGACCAGTGATGCGGTGACCCAGCAGATCATGGACTTATCCAGGAAGCTAGGCAAAGTGCCGGTAGAGGTGAATGATTACCCGGGCTTTGTGGCCAACCGCATTTTGATGCCGATGATCAATGAGGCCATTTACAGTTTGTACGAAGGTGTGGCCGGTGTAGAGGAGATCGATACCGTCATGAAGTTGGGTATGGCACACCCGATGGGGCCTCTGCAATTAGCAGACTTCATTGGGTTGGATGTGTGCCTGAGCATCCTCCATGTATTGCACGATGGCTTTGGCGATCCGAAGTACCGTCCTTGTCCGCTGTTGGTGAATATGGTGACAGCCGGCTACAAAGGCGTGAAGAGCGGGGAAGGGTTCTACACCTACGGCCATGGTACGAAAGATTTGGTGGTAGCCGACCGCTTCAAGAAATAAGGCCTTACGAATAGGATTATTGAAAGCCTCCTCCGGGAGGCTTTTTTAATGCAGCAACACCACCTTGCCGGCACAATGGCCGCTTTCCAGTCGCTCGTAAGCTTTCTGGACGTCCTCCAGCGTAAAGGTGCTATCGATAACAGGCTGTAATATGGCTGTCTCGGCCAGCTCCCGGATCACCTGCATATCTTTTGCATTAACGCGGTTGAGCATCACTTTTAGCTTTTTGGGGAGGAACCAAGTGAGTGCCATTAGCGCATAGTATTTGGGGTAGGGTTGTAAGGTCAGCCAGCGGCCACCTTTCTTGAGAAAGTTTTTGCCTTCAGACCAGGTCTGCTGGCCGGCTGCATCGAAGACGACATCATACTGCCCGGTCAACCTTTCTTGGGTGTAATCGACTACATGATCCGCGCCCAACTCCTCCATTAAAGACTGCTTACCGGTGCTGCCTACAGCCGTTACCGTAGCGCCAAGATGCCTGGCATATTGAATAGCCATGGTACCCACACCACCACCCCCACCGATGATGGCGACAGATTCACCGGATTGCAGCTTCACCCAGTCTCTAAGGCTTTGTACAACCGTTGAAGAAACGAGTGGTAAGGCAGCGGCTTCTTCCCAGATCAGGTTGTCGGGTTTCGGGGCTAGTTGATGGGGTTTGGCGACCAGCAATTGGGCATGCGCACCCCCTTTAAGGGCTGATACCTGACCAAAAACCGCTTGTCCTTTTCGATAGTCGGGATGGTTGGATTGCACTACCTCTCCCGCAAAGTCGGCCCCGATCAATTTGGGCAGCTTTCTACGAAGCGCCCACTGAAATTGCCCCTGGCGAAGTCGGTAATCAACGGGGTTGAGGGCGCTGGCCCGCACCTTGACGAGGATTTCATCTTTGCCTAATAGAGGCGCAGGCTGATCACCCAACTTAATCACCTCGGGTCCACCAAAAGAAGAATAGTAAGCGGCAAGCATATCGGTACAACGAGAAAGGTACGGTTATGTTGGTCATAAATCCATGTTGAGCTGGCAACCACCAATAGCGCTGTACCTAACGGCACAGCCGATAAGGCCTTTTTCCTATAGCTACCGGTAGGTCGTCCCTACGGGACTTTCATTGAGGCAGGTTGTACACCAGGCAACAAAATCTCAGCAGCCGTCCCAGCGGGACAAGGCTATCGGTAGCCAAATATACCACAACGGGTTGGCGTGCCGTAGGTACGCCTCTATCTCTATTTTACCCAGGTTATATCGCAAACCTTACGCGATTGCGGTAAGTTTACGTATACTACCAAGCACAAGTAATTAACCACATGGACAATCGATTTTACGAGGCAGTGCAACTGCCGTATCAGTTATACAACAGTTTATTTCTCACATTACCCTTCAAAGGCGTGCATAAGGCGGGGCCATTGCTGCCCCTGCTCACCCAAGCCTGCAAGGAGGGCTACCAAGCGGGTAAAAGCCCAACTGCTATTGTAGAGCAATTCTTCGATGAACGTTTGCCCGACCTGACTCCTGCAGAGCGGCAAAGCCTGCTCTTCAACTTCATCCAATACATCGAACGGCAGATCGTCCTCTTCGATGCGGTGGAAGATGCCGCCTATGAAAAGATCTATGACCTGAATGGGAAGGGAACCCTGCAATCCCTCTTCGACCGGGCAGAGACACGTAGTCGCCTCGATCTGCTGGAGGAAAAGCTACAGGATTTTCACATTCGGATTGTGCTCACAGCCCACCCTACGCAGTTTTATCCCGGTGATGTGTTGGCCATCATCACCGATCTGGAAGAAGCGATCCGGGACAACGATCTGGTGGAGGTCAATCAATTACTGCTGCAGTTGGGCAAAACACCTTTCCTCAACAAGGAAAAACCCACCCCTTATGATGAAGCGGCCAACCTGACCTGGTACTTGGAGAATGTGTTCTACGAAGCCATTCCACGGGTCATCGGCAAGCTACATGCCTTCCTGGCGAAACATGGCCGACAAGTTGATCTCTCCGGCTTGATCCGTATGGGTTTCTGGCCGGGTGGCGACCGCGATGGCAACCCCTTTGTCGATACCACCACCACATTGAAGGTGGCCGATCGGTTGCGGCAAACGGTACTGCTCTGCCACTACCGTACCATGCGGCAGGTTCGCAGGCGCATTACTTTCCGTGGGATGCGGGAGCGTTTGTGGGCGATCGAACGTACCATCTACCGCACCCTCTATGGTGGCGATGGCGCTACTTATAGCAGTGCGCCCGAATTGCTGGAAGATTTGAAAGCCGCCCGTACCTACCTGGTGGCAGAACATGGGGGGCTTTTCAAAGAGGTTTTGGATGACCTGATCCTTCGGGTGGAGTGCTTCGGGTTCCACTTTGCGACATTGGATCTCCGGCAAGACAGTCGAAAGCATGCGGCTGTATGGGAGGAAATACTGCGCCTGAAAGGAGAAGACCTGGGTCTGCCCGCACCGGAAGCGTGGACCAGCATGGAACCCACGCAACAAATGGACATCCTTACCACCGTGACAGGACAAGTCCAGCCCGAAGATTTGGAATCGGACATTGCCAAAGATGTGATCGGCAGTCTGCAAGTGCTGCAAACGATCCAGCAGCGCAGTGGTATGTCCGGTATGCATAGATACATCATCAGCAACTGTGCTACACCGGTCGATATTCTGACTGTGTATGCTTTTGCACGATTGGCGGGATTAGAGGAACCTTTACCGCTTGATATTGTCCCCTTGTTTGAAACGGTGGACGACCTGGAGGGCGCTCCGGATACGATGGGCTTGTTATACGAATACCCGGCCTACAAAACACACCTCAAACAGCGCCAACAACGACAAACCATCATGCTCGGATTTTCTGATGGCACCAAGGATGGCGGCTACCTGATGGCCAACTGGTCGATCTTCCGGGCCAAAGAAACCCTCACCAAAGCGTCCCGCGATCATGGCGTATCGGTGATCTTCTTTGATGGTCGCGGTGGGCCTCCGGCAAGAGGAGGAGGGAATACGCACAACTTCTACGCCTCCCTGGGCAGTCAGATCGAAGACAAAGCGGTGGAACTCACTATGCAGGGGCAGACCATCAGCTCAAAGTTTGGCAACCTGCCGGCAGCGGTGTACAACCTGGAGCAGCAGCTAACGGCCGGACTGGAGAATGACGTCTTTCGGGGCGATATCCAGGAATTGAATGATGCACAGCGCAAGTTGATCGAAGAACTAGCCGAGGCTAGTCACGCGGCCTACCTGGCGCTGAAAGAGCACCCGCTCTTTGTGCCCTATCTTGAAGAGATCACCACCTTGCCCTATTACGGACAAACCAATATCGGTTCTCGTCCGGTAAAGCGGGGGAAATCCGGTAGACTGAAGCTGGAAGACCTGCGCGCTATTCCCTTTGTGGGCTCCTGGAGCCAGATGAAGCAGAATGTGCCCGGCTTTTACGGCTTTGGCTCGGTGCTGCATACCCTTGAAAAAGCAGGGCGACTGGCAGAAGTGGAAGCGCTCTACAAGGATTCGCTCTTTTTCCGTACGCTGGTCGACAACAGCTTAATGTCACTGGCGAAGACCTTCTTTCCGCTTACGCAGTATTTGCAGAACCACCCGAAGTTTGGCGAGTTCTGGACCCGCATCCATACGGAATACCAGGATGCCATGCGCTTGCTGATGACCGTAGCAGGACAACAGCAGTTGCTGCAAGACAGCCCCGTGATCAAGCAGTCGGTGGCGCTGCGGGAAGAGATCGTGTTGCCACTGATCACCATTCAGCAGTATGCCTTACAGGAAGTCCACAAACTGGAAACAGCCGGAGCTGACGCGGAAACGATTGCGGCCTTCAAAAAGCTGGTGCTGCGGAGCATGTTCGGCAACATCAATGCGACCCGGAATGCGGCATAGTTAGTGTGTGAGTATTTAGTATTGAGTAGTGGGTAGTGGGTAAACAGTAGGGCCACTAGTGCCCGACCAAATCGCCCTTCTTTAGGTCGATACCTTGCAGGCCATTATCAAATAGGATTGAGCGGAAAAGAAAATATAGTCGTAAAATCGGCAAAGTGGATGGTTTAGGTGATTGTGAAGATCGACTGAAATGTCGACTCATTATAATGGTACGGTCAGGAGTGTATACGATTACAGAAGTTGCTTGATAGTATTCATCGGCAGAAACATCTTCTCACTATCTCGTAATTCCTCAAATCCGTATGTCTTGTAAAATTTCACTGCGTGCTCATTGATGGGATCCACCACCACGGCCATTGCACCAATACTTTCCTCCGACAGCTTATACGCTCTGAAGAGGGCATCTATTAAAAGGTGTTCTCCCAGTCCGGTTCCTTTCTGCGATAGGTCCCTGGCCAGCCGACCCAATAGAATTACCGGTGCATTGTAGTGTTTAGGGACTTTCTTGATGTACTTGTCGGGAATCTCATCTCTACCTAGGCTTTCACTGGTAAGCGTGTAGTACCCGATCACGTTGTTGTCCTTATCCGCAGCTACGAAGCAGACAGCAAGCTTTTTCTTTACATCCTGACTAGCTTGTTGGTGCAGGTAGTCATTCAATTGCGGCTCTTCACACTGGAAGTCCTTCCGATGGTGGGATTTATCAAGGAGAGTGATTTTCAAGGTTAGCCTTTTTGTGCTTTATACCTTTTCGCGGCTTCGACTAGCTGTTGATTAGGTTGGGCGTGGCTAAAGACGGCATCAAAAAAAACTTCCCGATCCTTTTCAGAGGCTATAATTCTATCGTTTTTGGCCACAATTTCTTCCGCCTGTTGCTTTAGTATGCGCACGATAAAGCTACTAAAGGACTTATCGCCACTGATTTTTTGCGCTCTTTTAAACATCCGCTTATCGGCCGCTGACACCCGTAGCTCTATCCGTTCACCTTTATTGACTTGTGTTTCCATAAACTACTTATTCCGGCTAATGTACGGTAAATAACCGTACATAATGAAATTTTGTTTCACTGCATCCTGTAGGATTAACCTGATTATTCCGTAGAATACATCATTGCTGACCATGATAAGGTTACTGCCGACTATCGTCAAGGTTATGCTATGCAAAAAGGGGCGGCAAGAAATATCGAAGGCATGAAAAAAAGCTCCGTAGGAGCGACCTGTTATTGCTCGTGGCGTCCGTGGCGTGCAACCCTTTCTCGCAGAGGCACGGAGGCGCAAAGCGAGGTATGGCTCGCTGACGCTCGTGATTTAAGGACACAGAGTGGCACAGAGTACACCCGGAGTTGCGCGGAGAGGGATTTTGATAGCGTCTCAGCGTCTTGGCGTGCAACCGTTTCTCGCGGAGGTGCTACACCGCCACAAGTCAACTGACGGTCGTCTTTGTCTTACGTGTTATCATTCCCCGGCTCTATTGCTTCTACACTTCTTCCCTTTTAAACTCTTAAACTCTTACCCTTTTACACTCATCCACTTATCCACTTATCCACTTATCCACTCCTTCCCTTTTACCCTTTTAAACTCCCACCCTCCTAAACTCCTACACTTTTTAACGCTAAACCCTGAACCCTGAACTTTGAACCCTGAACTTTGAAACCTGAACTTTGAACATTCAACTTTAAACATTGAACTCTAAACCTTGAACCCCACCCGCCCCCCTACCACAATAATGGCTACCTTTCGGATTATTATTATTGCGCATGATTCGAATGGTAGGGTTGCTCCTGGTGGGCATTATCGTAAGTTGTACCTCCCCTCCTGATCCGGAGGCAGAGCTACAGGTGCTGGCAGCGCAGTTGGCCTCCGATTCAAGTGCAGCGGTATGGGCACAGCTCCAACCGGACTCGGCTGATTATGCCCGTATCTTTCGTGA
>CAJXXO010000142.1 GCA_913062655.1 uncultured Bacteroidota bacterium
CGCAAGGCGTGCAATATGTGGCGGGAGACATTGATTCTGCGGGTCATTACACCATCACCAGTGACCAGGGCGACCTGGTGCAGCTGAAGGTAGACCAAAAAACGCCTGCCTTACTCAACGTGCAAACGCTAAGCTACAATGGTAATCCGGGTACCCCCTATTTCGGGGATATTGCTTTTCACCCGCTGTCGAACAGGCTATATGGATTTGATACGGTGACCCAGAAAATGGCTACCATTGACCCCACCAATGGCTGGGTAGACACCTTTGGCCTGGAAGACACCCTTGTGCATATTGAGGGGCTCTTCTTCAACAATTTTGGCCGATTGTATGGGTATGGAGATAGTAACCTGTATCGTATCCAGCCCAATAGTGGAGAGGTGTTTTGGCTCACCAATGGTACCGCTTCAGGTATCATAGATGGTTGTGTTTGTCCAGATGGATTGGCCATGGAAAAGACTGTCCCTGATCCGTTATGTGAAGAGGCGCCCTTTTGGTATATGATTCATATTCAGAATAACACGGGTGAACCGCAGCCGGTATTTCAAATCCGGGATTTCCTCGATCCGCAGTTAGAGATTATAGATACCGTTAACCCCTTGGCAGGCACAATTCCGGGCGGTACCGGGATAGGCACAAATAGGTTTTTGATCTACCAAACAACCATTCCCGAAGGTAGAACCACCATTGAAATACAAGTGGCCCCCCGCCCGAGCATGGTTTTCCCGGATACGATATTCAACCAGTCTTTTATTGAAACCAACAACAGCTTCCTGGGGGATACGATTTTCAGCGATGATCCGCGTACAGGGTATATACTTGATCGTACTACCGCATATATTGGCATAGATGACTCTGTGTTTATCGATACGACTATTTGCTCGCCTGACAGTATTGTCATTTTTAATTGTGGCTCGTACAAAGAGACCGGTTTCTATACCCCCACCAGAAGGAATTCATATGGCTGTACCACCCATTTCTTTTTGGACCTTACCGTCTATGATACACAAGCGGATACGGTGGAAGTCAACATTTGCCAGGGCGATCGATATTATGCCGGGGGGCAGTGGCAAACCCAAAGTGGCGTATATACCGACTCGCTACAAAATGTGAATGGATGCGATAGTGTTATTGTAACCGACTTACGTGTGCTGTCCACGCTGACAACCCAACAAAATATCAGCATCTGTGACGGAGATAGCTATGTAGCCGGGGGCGCTCCACAAACGCAAGCCGGCACTTATTACGATACCCTTTCCTCCAATGTAGGTTGTGATAGTATTGTGATTACGAACCTCTCGGTTATTAAAGCAGCCAGCACCAATACTTCGTTGTCCATCTGCGAGGGAGATAGCGTACTATTAGGTGGTAGTTGGCAAACACAAGCTGGCAGCTACATGGACACGCTGGCCTCTTCAGCCGGATGCGATAGTATCATAACAACAACACTGAGCCTTATCCCCTCTGCCACGACTACCAGAAACATTGTGTTGTGTACAGGTGATAGTTTATTTGTAGGTGGCGGATGGCAAACAGTGGCCGGAACCTATGTCGATACGTTTACTGGTAACAATGGATGCGATAGCATTGTCACGACACAATTATCCTTCAACTCAACCATCACAGCCCAAAGCAGAGTTGATATTTGCACTGGCGACAGTGTCTTTGCAGCGGGTGCCTGGCAAACGCAGCCTGGATTGTACCAAGACACCGCGGTAAGCCAATTTGGGTGCGACTCGATACATACCCTGGAGCTGGTGGTGCATCCGGATGTAACAAGCAGCCAAACCATCACACTGTGCCAGGGAGATAGCTTATTTGTGGGGGGAGCCTGGCAAACCCAACCCGGCCAATACACAGATACGTATGCGACCATTTGGGGCTGTGATAGTGTGGTCACCACCACTTTGCAATTCAACGCCACCTTCCTGACAAATCTTAGCGACTCGATCTGCCAGGGTGAATCATTTCTATTTGCTGGTCAATCGCTCACTGCTTCCGGCACCTACTTTGATACCTTGCAAGCGCAGACCGGTTGTGATAGTGTATTGGCATTAACCCTGACGGTGCTGGCTTTGCCGCAGCCAGATCTGGGTCCGGATACTACTTTGTGCGCTGGCGAAACGGTTGCATTGAGTCCGGGTATTTTCGCACAGTACCAATGGCAGGACGGTACAACCAATAGTTCCATTATTGTCGACCAGACGGGTACCTATGCGGTGACGGTAACGGATGCCAATGGCTGCCAGGCCAGGGATGACCGTACAATTGACTACCAGCCTTTGCCGGTGTTCACCCTTGGTCCCGATACTACTTTCTGTCCAGGTTTCAGTTTCGATTACAGCTTCAACATAGCCGGGGGTAGCTATCTATGGCAAGATGGGTCCACGGATGGTGATATCACGGTAGACCAACCAGGACAATACTGGTTGCAGGTGACAGTAAACAATTGTAGCCGGAGTGATACCATTTCGATTAGTACCTATTCCTTAGAACCCTTGTCCCTGCCGCCAGACACACTCATTTGTTTGTCTGATAGTTATCTCGTAGATGTTGCCCAACCCAATGGGGCGAATTACCAATGGTCGCACGGGCCTACTTCTCCACTGGTGATATTGGAAGAAGCGATGACCTACGAAGTAGTGATCACCGATGTCAATGGCTGCCAACAGGCTGGATTCATTACAATCGAGAAAGAGTACTGTCCCCCCTCGATTCATTGGCCAAGCGCCTTCTCGCCTAATGGTGATGGACAGAATGACCTGTTTCAGTTACAGACCCAATTGGTCGATATTCAGCGGGTACAAATTTTCAACAGATGGGGGGCACTGGTATTCGAATCGGCTGGTAATCAACCCTGGGACGGCACCTACAATGGGCAACCGGCCCAGATCGGAACCTACATTGTGTATGTAGAATACCAGGACGAAACCGGACAATTGTTTCAGCGCAAAGCCAATCTAACCTTGCTGCGATAAGATTTCACAACATCTTAACATGTCTACCCTTACTTTTGCCCTATGCGAAGATTAGGAATGGTACTGCTTGTCTTTTTAATGGCTTGTAACGCGGAGCAAACTACCGAAACCGAAACATTGACCCTACCTGACAACTTCGATATCCAAGGCCATCGTGGTGCGCGGGGACACTACCCGGAAAACACCATCGAAGGGATGATACGCGCGCTGCAAATGGGCGCTACTACGCTGGAAATGGATGTGGTGATCACCGCAGACAGTCAGGTGGTGGTGAGCCATGAGCCGTGGTTGTCAGCAGAAATATGCCTGGATGCGAATGGTGATACCCTGTCCGATGACCCGGAGCGGTACAACATCTACCAGATGACCTACGAGGAGGTCAAAGCGTTTGACTGTGGATTGAAAGCGCACCCTCGCTTTCCTGAGCAGGAAAAGGTAAAGGCCCGTAAGCCGCTTCTACTCCACCTCTTGCAGGAAGTAGAGCTCTACCGGGAAGCCGGTAAACTGCCTCCCGTATACTATAACATCGAGATCAAGTCGCACCCCGATGGTGATGGGGTCTTTCATCCCAAACCGGCCTTGTTTACAGCCATGGTATTGCGCGTGATCGATGCGGAGAACCTGCTCAACCGGGTTACCATACAGTCTTTCGATCCACGGACGCTGGAATACGCTAAGCTGTATGCCCCCAACCTCTCCCTGGCATTACTGGTAGAGGCTGAACAAACGCTACCCGAATACGAGAAAATGCTCTCCTTCACCCCCGCTATTTTCAGTCCTAACTACGAGCTGGTCGACTCCGAAATGGTGACATGGGCGCACAATCGTGGCATGCAGATCATTCCCTGGACGGTCAATGCCCCTGATGCCATCGAAAATATGATCCAACTTGGCGTGGATGGAATTATTAGCGACTATCCTGATCGCGTAGCGCAATACAAAAAACAAACAGACGCATGAAAACACCTTGGCTATTACCCTTGCTCCTCATCGTGGTGTGGGCTTGTTCTCAACAAGAAAGCGACACTACTACCAAAGACACGGTGACAACCGACTCCGTAACGACTGACTTTGACGTGATCGCTTTTGGGTCTTGTGCGCATCAGGACAACGATACTTCGCTTTGGGAAGACATTGCTGCGCAAAAGCCAGACCTGTGGGTATGGCTGGGTGATAACATCTATGGCGACTCGGAAAACATGGATACCATTCGGGCTAAGTATGCCAAGGCGAAAGCAAAACCCGGCTACCAGCAATTGATCGCTGAGGTACCGGTGGTGGGTGTCTGGGACGACCACGACTATGGTGTAAATGATGGCGGCAAGGAATACCCGAAGAAAGATTCTACCAAACTGCTGATGCTGGACTTCCTGGACGTGCCTGCCGATGCACAGGTACGCGGCTATGAGGGTGCCTACCAAGCCTTCACGTACGGAGAAGGCGACCAAACGGTGCAATTGATCTTGCTGGACACGCGCTACTTCCGTGATACCCTGGAGCGCACCCCACGCGGGACGGAGCAGCGCTACTACCCCAATGAAACGGGCGATATTCTGGGCGAAGCGCAGTGGACATGGCTGGACAGCCAACTGATCAACAGCGATGCCGCACTCACCATCATTGGCAGCAGCATTCAGGTGCTCAACCCGGAACAAGGTTTTGAGAAGTGGGCCAACTTCCCCCAAGCCCACCAGCGACTGTATGACCTGATCGTTAAGACACAGCCAAACAACGTGCTGCTACTCAGCGGTGACCGCCACATTGGTGAGTTGGCGCAGATAGAATTGGAAGGTTACCCGAAGCCGATAGTAGAGTTTACCAGCAGTGGGCTTACCCATACCTGGAGGCGTGACTTTGGTGAAGATAACCCCTACCGCCTGGGCGATTCGTACCACATGCAGCTCAACTATGGCCTCATTCGCATCGATTGGGCTAGTGAAACGGTTTACCTGGAGCTAAGAGGAAATAATGGTGAGATCTGGCAGGCGTATTCGATGAACTTGTGATGAGTGGTTGGTTATTTGTGATTTGTAACTGGTGATTGGGTGCTTACCTATTATTCCATCACCTCAATCTTCTTATCAACGATTACCGGGGTTTGCTTTCGTAAGTAGGCTGCATAGGAAGCCATAAAGGAGCGAATGTTCTTGTCAAACCTCTTTCTATCCGAACAAAAAGCGGGAGATTCCAAAAATACCTGCCTACTAAAGGGTTCGGGCTGATGTGTTGTATAATACTGCGCGTAGACACCCTCAGGAGCATTATAAAGCGGTTCAAACTGATGGATAACGGAAAGTGCCAGACTATCGAACAACAAAAAGCTCCACTGACACCGCACCCTCAAAGTATCATTAAGCACTTGGTTGTAGCGATAGACTAAGGTGTTCTTTGCTGTGTCCCCTTCATAGTAAAACAACCATTTATTCTCTTTCTTGTCGCTAGTAAGGTCTCCAAATCGATATTGTAAAAATTGTTTTGTCAGGGTAAATAAACTATCGGCATCAATGGGTACCCGAAAGGCCTGCCTGTACATGTGTTGCTGTACTTTGGTGTTGAAAGGAATGGGCAGGGTATCGCACACAGCCTGCGAGAATACAGCAGCACGAGTGCCTAGAGCTAATAGAACAAGTAGGAGGTATCGCATAGCTTAGGTTATTCCATGATGGAGAATTTGATCTCCTCCTCTACAGCCACTTTTCGGTCAGCCAGGTAATATGCCAGATATTTCAATTCCCTACGGGTAAAGGCATCAAATTCCCTTAACGTGTTACAATACTTTCCTTGTTGTATAAAATGCTGCCAGGGAATGTACTTTGGTGAATTGGCCTTATACCATAGCATGGTAGCACCTTCTGGTGGACTGTAGTAGGGGCTAAAATCTAACACCACACATACCAGTAAACTATCAAATACCATGAACTGCCAGCTAGAGCGTATGGTTACGCTATCAAAAATAAAGCCCCTGTTGGTAGTTTGAATAATAGTACCCTTTTCCCGATTAACCGATCTATGAAAATACCAAGTACTTTTCTTGTAAGGCTTTCCTTCCTGACTCGTGCCATGTTTGTGCCATAACAGCTCATGCGTTAAAGAGAATATACTATCCTTTGAAAGGGGCAACTTGAAAGCCTGCCTGTACATGTGCTTCTGTACTTTGGTGTTGAAGGGAATGGGCAGGGTATCACAACCATGCTGAGCAATAACATGTAGAGAAACAAAGATACATATCCACAAAAATGAAAATTTTATCCACATAGCATCGACTTCAATATTGCAATTTAAACAAAATCGCAATTCTGAAGATTTATTCAGAAATTCATTTAGTTTTCTGCAGAATGGGTAAGTTGTATCAATTAGATCCCGTAGATTAACGAAGCATGAATAAGTTGGTATATGTGTCAATTGTATTGCTTTTAATTCAAGCTTGTTCCAACAAGCCTGAGTTAGATGTATATGAGCAAAGCACAATTATACCTGAGAAAAACCATCAATTTGTCCGGCCACCTGATGATGTATCTGTAATTAATGATTCTCTTTTCGTAATATATAACCTTAGCTCATCGGCTAAAAGAGAAGTGGTATTCTTCAACACTCGTGATACGTCTACCTATGGTCTGCCGGCCAATTCGATTCTTGAAGCCTTTGCCCTTCCACAATCCTACCTGGATACCTTATCGTTCTCCATCGATACCGTAAGCAGAGCGGATTGGATAGCCTCTGAAGGCTATGATTTGGACGGGGCTACAATCTATAATGTTAGAGCTCTACAACTTCCTTTGCTATGGATTACGGGAAATTTTGTGATAAGATTTTCGCACAAAAACAACCGTTTTCCCCAACCTATTTTTCCAAATTTTTATGCTACTTATAATCTCATAACCAATACGTTTTTAGATATAC
>CAJXXO010000143.1 GCA_913062655.1 uncultured Bacteroidota bacterium
CCAAAGATAAATTTACCCAACGCGATGGCGATCACGCCCCCAATAAAGGCCATCCAGAGCGGAAATGCGGGGGGCAGTGTAAGGCCCAACAATAACCCGGTGATTACGGCCGACCAGTCGCCAATTGTAGTCGCCTGGCCGCTCCATTTGCACAACAAGTGCTCAGTGAGAATGCAGGAGAGGGTAGTGGTCGTCAACACCAACAGGGCATCCAGCCCAAAGGCGTAAACGGCAAAGGCAGCCACGGGCAGCAGCGCCCATACTACATGTTGCATGATCACATCGGTACTCAGGCCTTTGCGGATGTGCGGTGACGAGCTGATATGTAAGGTTTTGTTCAACATATCAGGCAGTTGGTTGGGCTTTTTGTCGCTTCCGTACAATCGATTTGGAGAGGCGGAAGTATTGTACCAGCGGAATATGTGACGGGCATACGTAGGAGCAGGCACCACATTCGAAGCAGTCCATCAGGTGGTACCGCTCCGCCATGGTATCGTAGTCTTCATATTTGGCCAGAATGCCCAGTTTGGATGGATTGAGCATCAGCGGGCACGCTTCTACACAAGCGGCACATTTGATACACGGATAGACTTTTCCCGGCCGGTCGACCGTGTTTTCGGCAAATACCACAATGCCGGAAGTACCTTTTACAATGGAGATGTCGAGGTTGGCGGCCGCCATGCCCATCATGGGGCCACCCATATACACTTCACTGATGTTATCCACGGCTCCTACCTGCTCCAGCACGTAGCGGAGCGGGGTACCGATAGGGATGAGGTAGTTGCCTTTATGACGAATACCCGAACCGGTAATGGTGACCACGCGCTCCTGTATGCCCCTGCCATGGGGGAGCAACCGGCCAATTTCCGCGGTGGTGGCTATGTTCACCACCACACAACCCACATCAATGGGCAGGCCACCGGAAGGCACTTCCCGTCCGGTAAGCGCGGTAATCAGCATTTTCTCGGAGCCTTGTGGGTACTTTACCGGCACCACTTTGACCGTTACCGGCAGGTCATCCGGGGCTGTCGCCTCCAGGTGATCGGCTGCATCCTGCTTGTTGGCTTCAATGCCAATGATTACTTTTTTAGCCCCCGTAACTTTTAATAAATACCTGATCCCCATGAAGATGTCTTCTTCTTGCTCAAGCATTACTCTATGATCGGTGGTCAGGTAGGGTTCACACTCGATACCATTGAGCATCAGGTATTCACACGGTTTGCCTTCGGGCACCTTCAGTTTTACATGGGTGGGAAAGGCCGCCCCTCCCAGGCCCACAATGCCAGCCGCCTGAATGCCTTGTAAAATCTCTTCTGCCGAGGCGGTGTTGACATCCACCGGTGTGCCTTCGAGCACTTCCTGCGTGGAATAGGGGAAGGTCTCCAGGAAGATACCGGGCGACATGGTGCCTTTGATGGTCGGTACATTGGCAATCTTGCGGATCTTTCCCGATACCGGGGCATGCAAAGGCACAGACACATAGCCGTTGGCTTTGGCCAACAGTTGGCCGCGCATCACCTCCTGACCCTCCCGGACGACCAGCTCTGAGGGCGCACCGATGTGTTGGGCCAGGGGCAATATGATGAGCGGGGCGAAATCGAACTGCCGGATCGGCCGTCCGTTAGTTTCGTCCTTATTTTCAGGCGGATGGATACCATGCCTGAAGCTGCCGTTGCGGCCTGTAAATATGTCTTTAATTAAATTTCTCACCGCGTTGAATCCACTTTTCGATGTCTTTTTCACTCCTATCGGCAGGTAAACCAGGGGGGATGACGCGGGCCGTACACTTCTCAGCCGCTTTTACCAGGTCCTGATAGGAGCCGGCCTTCGGATCTTTGATGTACGCCTTCTTGTCGGCATTGTATGCAAACATCCCCGGGTTGATCTTGATGCACTCATCACAGGCGGTGCACTCCTCCGTCTCCAACCAAGGTGCCATGTAATCACCCATGGCTGCCGGTGGGGCTTCGGTGGCCGCTTCTTCCGCAGCCGGGGCCGGGCCATCTAGCTGTAGCTCCAGGCCATCGCCATCGGCACCTGCCATCTTCATCAAGCCTTTCGCAATCTTACCGATCACTTCTGAGCGAATCCGACCTTCCACGTCTTCTTCCTCTTTCACCGCTGGCTTGATACCCGCCAGGTCTCTTAGCATGATCCAAAAGTCCCTGCGCTCTTCGCAAGATTCTACAATACGTTTGGCCACCAGCACGCGACTCAGTTGTTGCTTTTTGTCAACCGCCCAGATATAAGGGTATTTCCCTTCACGGTCGGCTGGCTCCAGCTCGAGGAAGTCGACCAGTTCCACCATACTGTCATTCCAGGTATCACGAGGAGCCTTGCGGAAATGCTTCCGGAAGCGTCCTTCGGTGATGGCAAAATCAGCAAAGGTCATCGCCACCTCCATCGTCTTCTCGCGGCCATTTTCCTTGTACTTCAATTGATAGGTGGGCCACAACTGATCCATGGCTGGATTGCCGTCCAGGTCAAATGCTTCCACCGCTGTCTTGCCTGCATCCGGATTGTATTTAAACACCGGATAGGCGCGGGATTCAACGGCCAACTTAGCCTGGTGTACCCCAAGGTCGTCTCCGACACCGTGTTCCGGTTGACAGGTGGTGTATAGGTTAAACAGAGCCGGTCTGCGGGTATTCAGGCCATCAATAAAGCCCTCAATCATGTGGCTGGTGTTGGCCAGCGTGGCCTGCATCACATAAGTGTTGCGGTGGGCCATACCGATCAAGCCAATTTCTTTTCGGGTCTCTGGCTTGCCTTGCCAGGCTTTACCATACTGGGCCATATCGGACACTTGTCCCATAAAGCCGGAGGTACACGCCTGTCCACCCGTGTTGGAATAGACTTGTGTATCTACAATCACCACTTTTATCGGCTTGCCGGATGCCATCAGTCGGGATAGGTTCTGGAAGCCGATGTCATACATCGCGCCATCACCGCCCAGTGCCGTTACCGGTGGGCACAGCAGCCACTCTTCATCGGTAAATTGTGTCCAGTTGAAGTAGGTGAGGTAGGTGTCATGTTCAGCCGGGTTGTATTCGCCTGACAAGATCAGCTCCGCTTTCCGAATAGCCCGGAACCCATCGGCCATCTTGGCCATGTGCCCCTCGAAGATACCCATCGCTACAGAAGGTGAGTCCTGGAACAGGTGGTTGACCCACGGGAATGGGTACGGGTTGAACGGATAGGTACTACCCCAAACGGAGGTACACCCGGTGGAATTGGTCATACCCATAGGAGAGCGGCCTTTACCGGTTACGCCTTCGGTATATTTCCACTTCAGGTTCTTCAGCTTGGCCAGTAGCTGGGTAACTTCCTGCAGCCACTCCTGGTCGATCGGTTCACTTTCCTGCTCAGCCTCCAGGCGTTTCGCCATTTCTGACAGGGTAAGGTCGCTATGCTGCATGTCGGCCAGGATCTTGGTCATCATATCCGGGTCGCCAACGTTCATTGAACTCATCAGCTTTCCATGCAGGTGCCGTTCCAAGCGCTCGATCAGCTCTTCCAACTGCGCGACATGCTTTTTCACCCTTGGCTGCATCAAGGACTCCATCGTAGCCACAAAGAGATGGATGACCGATTTTTCTGAGCAACCCAGGCAAGCGCCATCACTACTGGTCAGGCCGAGGTAGGCCTCTTTATTCAACAGGAGGGTCTCCAGTGGACCGATCTTCTCGTCCAGGTCGTCAATGCGATTGAACTTTTCTGGTGTATTGGGCAGGTCCATCCACAGGTCCCAGTCTTTACGCAGGCGGGTCACACTTTCTTCGGTCTGTGGTACAATGCGCAAGGCATCGTCATTACACACCTGCACACATTCCATACACCCTTTACAGGTGGTAGGGTTGATGGTGATGCTGAATAGGCCACCGCTGTTCGGTGCATCCTTTTCATGGAGGTCGTAATAGGGTCGCGTTAGGGAGAATTCAAACGAACCCAGCTCCTCGCGGAACCAACCGAGCTCTTCTGCCAGTTTGGTGTTGTCACCTGCTTCTGCGATGGTTTGGTCAATAGCGTCTTGCATCAGGTTGTTGACGGTAGCGCCATTGTGTTCTGCATTGAAGAGGGCCCGAACTTTCGTTTCCAGTTGACGGGCCGCCTTAGGCAGGTGTTCTACCTTACCATGTTGTTTTTTCACTCGCTTCACAACCGTATCGAGCACATCAGACACTTCGCTCACCAAGCCCGGTATTGCGGTATCCGGACAAACGGTATAGCAATCACCACAGGCGGTGCAATTCTCCGGCACCCATTCCGGGTGTTCGAATCGAATACCCGTCATATCGCGGAAGAGGGCAGAGGCGGCCGGCATGACACTCAAACCGATGAATGGGTCGGTAATGTTGTCGTTACCGTTCCCTTTGATGTAGAAGTTACCGGTCTGCTCCCAGAAACGATGGATATCGCTCAGGTTGGATTGGCTTTTCGGCAGATGCTTCAACATGCTGGGGATTGGAATCTCTGTCTGTCCGTTGGATAGCGCCTTATCTTCCTTGGCAACCACCTTATCCTTGATCTCGCGTATTTCGTCAAAACCGCGTTTTACCACCCGCATATTGTCGTCCACCACACGCTGGCCTTTGGCACCAAACTTCGACTGCACCTGCGCCTCAATAGCTTTCAGCAGGGAGGCATCATCGAGGCCGGCATTTTTCATAACCGGTGAAGCGGCAAAGAAAGCGCCCTGGAAAGCGATACCCTGCATCCGAAGCTGGAGCTCAGGATCGGTGGCTTCTTCCCGTGCGATCTTGAAACCGTCAATGTAGAACACACGGATGTTTTTGTCTACAATCAGCTTTTGATACCGTTTAGGTATGTCGGCCCAAACCTCTTCGGGCTTATTTTTCTCGCTTTGGATAATGAACACCCCCCCTTCTTTCAATCCTGCCAACGCATTGGTGTGCTTGAAGACATTCGGGTCGGGGGACAAGACCACATCGACAAAGAAGAACTCGCAGTTCATACGGATCGGCTCCGGTGCCGCTGCGAGGTAATAGGTAGTCGGTTGTCCTTTTTTCTCCGAACCATACTTGGGGTTGGCTTTGATATCATATCCCAGCAGGTCGAATAAGGTCATCGCCAAATTCTTACCGGTGGTAATGGCACCCCAGCCCCCCACAGAGTGGAAGCGGACGGTAATGGCGCCTTTGGGCATCAAGTTCGGGTTTTCAGAGCCCCGAATAGCCAGTTCTTTTACGGTAGGATACGCCTCTTGTATCGTCTCTTGATAGGCTCTTTGCTTAGGGGTGAAGGCATTGTCGCGGATAAAGTCAATGGACAGGTAAAACTGTTTCTTGTGTTTACCCTCCGGCAACATATTCTCTACGGCACCAATGATACCTTCTGCCTGCAGATCACGACTACCCATACCGAAGGAGCCGGAATATATGACCGGCACATCACCATTTTTGTAGGTTGACAGCTCAGGATACGGCTTGTTGTCTTTGTGTAAGCCATTTTCCATGCATTTGGCCACTACCGAGCGGATCTCTCTGGCAATAGGCAGGTCTGCTGCCAGGGGCTGATCCAGGCGTTCCAGGATGGTAACCCCTTTACGTCCTTTGAGCAACTCGCTCAGCAGGTCAGCGGGGAAAGGCCGGAACATCACCAGGTCGACCACACCCACTTTCAGCTTGCGGTTCTTGCGCAGGTAGTCCGCCACCACCTCGGCACTCGGAATAACGCTCCCTTGACCGAGAATGAGATAATCGGCATCTTCTACCTTGTAGGTCATCACCCGCTTGTACTGGCGCCCGGTCAGGGCGTAATACTCCGCAAAGGCTTTATCGGTGATCTCTTTGATATGATCAAAGAAGAAAGGCCGCTGAGCCGCCACACTTTGCATGTAGGCGTCTTGGTTTTGTACGATACCCGCCATTACGGGATTGTCCACATCCCACAGCTCAGGAATACGCCTCCGGGTTTCCCCATAGATGATGCGCTGCGCAGGCGTTGGGGTGGGGATGATATCATCCGGGCGTCCCAGGAACTCCTTGATCAGCGCCCTTTCTGGTATCATCAACGACTCGATCAGGTGGGTGGTCAGAAAACCGTCTTGGGCTACCACACCGGGGGTAAGGGCCAGTTCCGCGATTTTGTGGGCGAGAATATTCAGGTCGGCCACATGTTGTGCATTCTTGGCGAAAAACTGGAAAAAACCGGTGTCGTCAATGGCATGGTAGTCATCATGACCCGCGTGGACATTGAGGGTGGACTTGGTCATGGCGCGCGCCCCGATGTTCAGCACATAGGTCAAACGTTTACCCACGGCTGCATAGAGCGATTCGTGCATGTAGGCGATGCCTTGCCCGGAGGAGAAATTCGAAGAGCGCAGACCCGTCATGGACAGGCCGGCTGTAACCGCGGCTGCGGCATGTTCGCCTTCCGGCTCAATGAAGATAAGGGGGCGGTCAGAAATGTTCAGGTGTCCTTTGGCGGCTTCTTCCGCCCAATATTCGCCCATTTGTGTGGAAGGCGTGATCGGGTAGGCGCCTGCAGCGTCTGATGATTCACGTTCACACATAATGGCGGCTGTATTGCCATCCAGGGCCATGCGGGTGCCCGGATATTTAACCTCTTTCTTGTCCATCTATGTTGGGTTTGGATGCGTTAGAAATGAAAACCCATACAGGTAGGCCCAACAAGCACCTATTGTTGTACCGTTACGGGTTGGTGCAGGGGTAGCTACTTCACCAGCGCACGGGTCTGCTTCGCCAGCCCGAGAAACGTCTTGGCGGTTTTCAGGTCCATGAAAATATCGGCCCCTTTTGCCTTGTTATCGAGTTGGCTCAGGTCGAGTCCGTCAAACTTGGGGTCGATTTCCCGGCACATCGCCAGTAATTCCTTGGTATGGGT
>CAJXXO010000144.1 GCA_913062655.1 uncultured Bacteroidota bacterium
ATTCGTCAACGATCGTGCAGAAAATGCATGAGCTTGGTGTGGGGGAGATTAATACGTTTACGATGGGGTTTAATGAGCCCACTGATGAGTTTTCCGATGCGTCGGTAGTGGCAAAGCATTTTGGAACCAACCACCGAACGCACAGTCTTGATTTGAAGCCATTAGCTGATTTTCCAGAGGTGATTTGGCATGCAGAGGAGCCCAAAATCAACCTTTTGCAAGGGTTTAACATGTCCAAGTTTGTCCGAGAACATGTGCCTGTGGTTCTCGGTGGATTAGGGGGAGATGAGCTATTTGCCGGCTATCATATTCACCAATGGATCCAGGGTGTAGATTACCTGCGGCAAGGCAAATGGAAAGCCTTTTGGGCTACCATCCGTATCACGGGTAACCGTTGGCAGGATCTGATGCTATGCGTTCGCCAACTGGGCAAGCGCGCTGTATTGCCCTACCTGCCGCGCACTTGGCAATGGGCACTGTTGCGCCACACCAACCCTATGATGGACTTCCTGCAGACAGAAGTTAGGCAGCAACAACTGCACCAGCTAGACAAGCTCAAAGAACCGGTGGGTGATCTACAGGATTATCTCCGCCATCAATACTTTCACGGTCACCTTAGCTATTTACTCAAGTTTGAAGACCGCAATGCGATGCGCTTCGGTTTGGAGACACGTGTCCCCTTTGCGGATGATCCCCGATTGATGGATCTGCTTTTTGCCCTGCCGGCAGCACAAAAGCTCCAACCCGGAGAAACCAAGGCTTTATTGCGCAAAGCGCAGGGATCGGTGCTGCCCCCTGCGATACGACATCGCCAGGATAAGGTGGGCTTTATCGCCCCTACCAACCAGTGGCTGCGCAGCCAGGATGATTGGATGGCCTTCTTTGATTACTCCTCTGCGGTGCTGGATACCCATCGTATTAAACGAGAGAAGGCTAAATTTGATGGCATGCTGGCGTCTGACCGGTTTACACACGTGTTGCCTGTACTGACGTTAGCCCTTTGGGAACAGACCTTCTTTGCATGATGCAATCCGTAAAAAATTGGCTTAAAAAGCATTTCTATATCCTGAAAGTCCGGGACAGGCTGGCGCCACAGGTAGGCATACAACAACGCCAATTGTTTCACTACTACCAGGACTTACAGGCACAAGGGCGCTTACCCGGCTTGGCCCACACTGGTTTCCGGGTCTTCTCCCAGTTTGAAGAAGATGGCAAGCTGTTGTATATCTTCTCGCTGATAGGGATGCGCCACAAGACCTTCCTGGATATCGGAGCAGACGATGGCGTGAACTCCAATTGTGCCAACTTCTATTTCCACTTTGGTTGGAATGGTCTCTTTATCGATGGGAATGCGACCGCTATCAGGCGAGGGCAACGTTTTTACGCCAAATACCCGCATCCCCATATGCCTCCGCCCACTTTTGTGCAAGGGCTGGTGAAGCGCGAAAATGTGAATGCGTTGGTGCAAAAAGGAGGCCTTTCCGGGGAGATCGACCTGCTGAGTATCGATATTGACGGCAACGACTATTGGATTTGGGACGCCCTGGAAGTGGTACAACCGCGGGTAGTCATCATCGAAACCCACGTGGAGTTTGGGCTACGCAACATCGTAGTGCCCTACGATCCCGACTATGTGTATCCTGGCCAACATCCCGATTACCATGGCGCCTCACCCGTGGCTATGGTGAAGCTGGCCCAACGGAAGGGGTACCGGCTGGTGGGGGCCAATGAGCTGGGCTTTAACTTTATTTTCGTAAAAAACGGGGAAGGTGACAATGCGTTACCGGAAGTAGCGGTGGAATCGGTCTTACAACATCCACGCACAAAAGCTTCTTTTGCCCGGTTTGAGGCCATCAAAGACTGGGCCTATTTAGAAGGGTAAAATACCCGGCCGAATACCCAACCGCTGGCGCACCTGCCAATAGAGTAAGCCTTTCCACAACAGTTCACTGCCCAAGGTAGCCAGGGCTGCCCCCGAAATACCTAATACTGGTATCAGCCCGATATTCAAGCCGATATTGACCCCGGCAGAAACAGCCATCACCTGTGTAGTGATCCGTTCATGACCGGTCATCGACATGAGGTAACCCACCGGCCCAAAACTGACCTGTATTAACACGATGAGCACAAACCACAGCAAGACTTCACCACCGGCTGGAAAAGCGGGACCAAACCAGCCCAGAATAGTACTCCTGAATAGCGCCAACACGGCACCCCCTATCAACGTGAGGAGCAATACACCGCCAACCAACTGACGTAAAGTAGATTGCAGGGTGGCTATTTTGCCTTTCGCATGCTGCTGGGCAATGAGCGGTGCCACCACCATCTCCATTACGAGGAAAGGAAAGAGCAGTAGTGACCCCAACCGGACAGGAATGCGGTAAATACCCGTCTGCTCAGCGTCCAGCAACGTACCGATCATGAGAATGTCGGTGTGGCTATTGATAACATGCATACCGCTGATCAACAGGAAATAAAACCCTCCTTTGAGCCAGGTCTTCGGTCGATAAGCCGTGTGAACTTTGCGGGGAGCGACAGGTTGCAATCGCATCACCATGGATAAGCTGATGAGCATGGCCACACCCATAGCGCCTATGTTTATGGCAATCGCCTCCTTGGTGGAAAGTGGACCGATGGTAAAATGAACGGCAACCATTACCACCAGGAAAAAAAGTGGACGGATTACCCCTTCCGGCAACTGTGCCCGGTGTGTATGGTGCAGGCCGGTAAGTGTACCTTGCCACACCGGTACCAGGGCAAAAAATGGCAAACTGAAAAGGCCGAGTTGCAATCCTTGTCGCAAGCTTTCATCAGTTGGCCAGGGCAGCAGGTAAATCATCGAATAGGTCACCAGCATTAGGACTAGGGAGGCCAGCAAAGTAGCCCCCACGGCAAATTGCTGCAATCCGCGCAACAGGCCCCAAGACTGGTGCTCCAGGTACTGGGCGACCTCCCGGGTAAGTAACGAACGAAAACCCATACTGGCGGGTAAGGCCAGCAGGGTAACCATGGCAAAGGCAAAGGCAAAGACGCCATAGCCTTCAGCGCCCAACCACCGGGTTAGCAACAGGCTGCTGGCAAAGCCTAACACCTGAGCAACCAAGCGAACCATAAATGTGCCCCGCAGCCGAGGCAACAAGTAGGTTTTCAGCAAAGAAGCCGTCCCGGTTGGTTGTTCAGGTGTCATGATGTGAATAGATGCAAGTGTTCGACCATTGGTTGCCAGCCGCTAAAATAGCTATACCAAACAGGTAGTCGTTGCACCAAATTTGTATTTTTGCGCCCCCTGTATTCAATTAATAGCGTAAACAAATTAACATGATTAAGCATCACGATCAGCGGGTCGGCCTATTTGTCGATGTGCAAAACCTCTATTATTCAGCTAAAAACTTATACCAGGGCCGTGTCAATTTTGAGGAACTCATGTCCCTGGCCGTGGAAGACCGTAAATTGATACGCGCCATCGCCTATGTTATCAGTGCAGATAATTCCGATGAAAACAAATTTTTTGATGTACTCGGCTACATGGGCTATGAGGTCCGCCAGAAGGACCTGCAGTCGTACTGGGGCGGTAAAGTAAAGGGCGACTGGGATGTCGGGTTGACAATTGATGCGGTGAAGATGGCCGATAAGCTGGATGTGGTAGTACTGATTACCGGTGATGGCGATTACGTGCCCCTGGTGGAATATTTGCAGTTTAAAGGTACCTTAGTGGAAGTGATGGCGTTTGGCCGTACCGCCTCCAGCAAGTTGATCGAACAGTGTAACGATTTTACGGACCTGGACCGCCATCAGGAAAATTTACTCTTCATAAAACCAGAATGAGCACACCACAAGTCTTTTACTCCGCTGAATTACGCTGGTGGGGTACCGGCTACCTCCCCCAACCAGTGACCAATGCCCTGCAGCAATTGCCGGGGCAAGACCAGGCACCACGACTGGACCGGTATGTCATGCAACACACCGCATTGAGCAGCATCAAATGGCGCGAAGGCGCCCTGGAGGTCAAGTCGATGACTGCTGACCCCACCGAACTGGAACCACCCTTAGAACGCTTTGGCCCCGTCACATTCTGGGAAAAATGGCGCTTACCCGGTAAAATAGAGTTGGAAGGGGCACAGTGGCTGTCGGTGCACAAGTACCGCACCCTTGCCTTTTATCATCCTAAGGAAGGCTGGCTACTACAGTCACCTACTACACCCATACCAGCCGGCTGTCAGTTGGAATGGTCAAAGGTGGAAGTAAAAGGACGCACCTATTGGTCGCTGGGCTTGGAAGCGTTTGATGAAGCAGGATTACAAGGGGCCGAAGCATTGGTTACTTCTACCTTTATCAAACTCATGGAGGGTATCAGCGAGCTGGAGGGCTTGCTACGACATGCCCAACGGTTGGACTATCCGCGTTGGCTGCGTCAGTTCTCCTCATCAGGTGATTTGTTGTAGCGTCTGGCGATCTCGTCCAGGTCGCCCTGGGCTCCGATCTCTTCTGCTTTATTGATCATCTTCCGAATATATCTATCCAATTCATCTGCTGAGTACAGCATCATCGGTAAGGCCTCCTTTACCTCCATCTCCGTGGTTTGCAATACTTGCAACAGCCCCAGCAGATTGGCCACCGGTTTGCGCAACTCATGCGCCCCAATGAAGGCAATTTCATGCAAGCCTTCATTTTTGACTTTCAGGTCATTAATGGTTTGCAGGTAAAAGGTAATATCCCGACCATAACAGGCCGCACCGACTACCTGTCCACCAACCCGGATGGGCAGTAGATCAAATTGTACGTCAATCTCTTCTTCTTCTTCGACCCTGAAATGCTTTGTAACCGACACCTCCTCTCCGGCCAACACTTTGTCATACTGTGCCCCCCACCAGGCCCTGCTCTCTTCATCCACCTTATCCGATAAAACAGAATCGCTAATGAGCGGCACTACTTCATACAACCGGTAAAACCAGGCGCTAAAGTCCTGGTTAAAAGAAAGAAAACGCTTCTCCCGGTCAATCGACCACATAATGTCATCGGTGGTGTTGATCAGCGTTTCCAGTTGTTGCTTCATCAACTGCTCCTGTTGCAGCCGTGCTATCTCCTTCTGCTGCTTTTCATACAGTTTTGTGAGATCGGTAATGGTCACCAATCGCCCCTTTTTACCCTGAAAGATTACATCAAAGGCGGCCGTCTTGATTTGCTTGTGTGCACCTTGCTTTGTGATATGCGTCCATACCCGTTCCATATCCCTTTGCTTAGGTTCTAGTTGCAGGTAATGGCGTAGGCTTTTCGCTTCTGCAGGAGGGCGGATATCCAGTATGGTCATGGATTGAAACTCTTCCAGCGTGTATCCATAATTTTCAATAGCTGCATCATTAACAGACAAGAAGCGAAGCGTATGTATGTCATATATCCACATGGGATTGGGATTCGCCTGAAAGAGCTGTAAAAACACCTGATCGGTCTGGTGGATGCGTTGCTCCTTATGTCGGATAATAAAGAAACTGATAATGGCGATGAGAATCACAAATAGACTCCCCTTGAACATTTGCCAGAAAGTAAGCTCACTGACACTGGCTCCCTCAGCTACTGTGGAGACTAAAACATCCGTTACAAATATCCAGAGTAGACCAATCAGAATAATCAGCAGCGGTACAAGTCGGGAGGTACGCATAATGAAACTATTCTATGTAAGGTACCAATTTTCTACTGCACTGAAGAATCACTCCCTGCTTAATCTACATACTCCTGACGCTCAACTAAGTAAAAATACTCCTCGTCCAACTGCAGATACCCCTGATCATAGACGAAGCGATAAAGGGTACCCTTTCGCGTACGATATTCATTGGTAAAGTAATTGAAATTGAAACCTCTTTGCAGCAGATCATACCGGTGCACCTTTCCCTTGCCTTTTGGATTGAGGTCCTTCAGGATATTGCGGTTTCGCTTCAAGGTCTGATTGATCTGTCGTACCAGGTTGATTTCTGTCCGGTTCTGGCGATAGTTATACATATTACGGCAGTTATCAGAACAAAACTTTTTGTCTGACCGGCCATAAATGGTAACCCCGCATTCCAAACAGGCTTTTTCTTCCATATCATGAAATATAGTAAAAACAAGGGTAAAGCCGAAAACAAACGGTAATAATCGGATACAATCGACTACAAACGACTATCTACCGACTATAATTTGGTAGGGGCCCCAACTTTGCTCCAGCGACATTCGAAATCGATGTCCCCAATGCTCAACTCATTTATTCACCAAAAAAATTGTCAACTATGAGCAACTTGAACAACTCCGTACGATTGATTGGCCACTTAGGCGCCAACCCAGATGTGAAAGAATTTGGCGACAACAAAAAAGTAGCCCGCCTGAACATGGCCACCAACGACACCTACCGCGACCAGCAAGGGAAGAAAATCACCCAGACACAGTGGCACAACCTGGTAGCCTGGGGCAAGATGGCCAATATGGCGGAAAAGTACCTGACCAAGGGCAGCCATGTAGCGGTAGAAGGCAAGCTAACCAACCGTAGCTGGGAAGACGGTGAAGGCACGAAGCGCTACATCACAGAGGTAGTTGTCAGCGAAATCCGCATGCTGGACAAAGCCCAACAAAGCTGATCAGAGGCGCTCCCCTTTCTCCCCCTGCGCGTGCACCCAAGTGGTGTGCGCGTTTTTTTTGTTGGTTCCTGCACCAAACGCATGTCGGCCATACAAGCCTATCCAACAGCCAACTTGGCATTATTACCCCCTCAAAACCCAAAACAAAAAACTCAGAACCCGAAACACAGAACCCAGAACACTGAACACTGAACCCAGAACAAACTATGTCTCTACCGCTTCACCACCTTTTCCC
>CAJXXO010000145.1 GCA_913062655.1 uncultured Bacteroidota bacterium
TCAGGCATCGAGATATCTGCCGACAGGCCGCCCCGCTGGGGCTGGCCTTATTAGCTGCAGAAATGGAGCTGGTAGGGAAAAGGGATACTAACGGGGGCACAGCGCTCCGTAGGAGCGCTACCGTCTGTAGCTATTCGGCAATAAAAAACGCAAGCTCCGTAGGAGCGACCCGTAAATAGGAAAACGATTATTGCGAAACAAGAAAGGGGTGATACAAAGATATTTTGCTGATAGGTCAGGCATCGAGATATCTGCCGACAGGCCGCCCCGCTGGGGCTGGCCTTATTAGCCGCGGGAATGGAGCTGGCAGGGAAAAGGGATACTAACGGGGGCACAGCGCTCCATAGGAGCGCTACCGTCTGTAGCTATTTGATAAGAATCAGTAAAAGCTCCGTAGGAGCGACCCGTAAATGAGAAAACGATTATTATGCAACAAATCCACAACAACCTTCGATTTTTGCGCAACCAAAAGGGAATGACGCAACAAGCCTTTGCTGACCTGTTAGGCATCAAGCGCAGCTCGCTGGGGGCCTATGAAGAAGGCCGGGCCAAGCCCAGTTACGATTTGCTGGTACAGCTCACCGATCTGTTTCCGATATCCATGGATCAGCTCGTAAAAGAAGACCTCAGCCAACGAGCCTGGTCAGCCGCCCCTTATCAGCGAGATGTATCCGGTAAGAACATGCGGGTATTGTCCATCACGGTCGATAAGGAAGATCGCGAATTCATCGATCTGGTGCCAGAAAAAGCTGCTGCCGGCTACCTCAATGGCTTTGCTGATCCGGAATATGTAGAGGAACTGCCCAAATTCCGACTGCCCATGCTAAGCGGAGGCACCTACCGTGCTTTCGAGATCAGTGGCGATTCCATGCTGCCCATCCAACCGGGCTCCATTGTAATTGGGGAGTATGTAGAAGACTGGCAACAAATCAAAGATGGCGTTACCTATATCGTGGTGTCCGCCAAGGAGGGTATCGTGTACAAACGGCTGTTCAACAAGATTGAAGAGCGAGGGGCCATCATTTGCCAATCCGATAACCCGGCCTATCCGCCTTACTCCGTTCCGGTAGATGACGTGCTAGAAATCTGGCAGGCCAAGGCGTATATCAGCACCATTTTCCCGGATAAGGATCTGTCCATCGAAAAGCTGATGCAGATGATGCTGGAATTGCAGCAGGAAGTGATACGGCTGAAGGAACAAAAAGAATAGAGATAACTTTATGGCATAAAGCGTAGATCATGTCATCCATTCTCATACATCCCAAAGACGAAAAAGAGGCACAATTCATCCAAGAATTGCTGGCCAAGTTGAAGGTGAGGTCACAGACGCTGACAGAAGAGGAGAAGGAGGATCTTGGGTTGGCATATATGATCAAAGAAGCTAACCTGGACGAACAGGTCTCACGGGAAGAAATTGCTAAGAAACTTAAGTCTTGAAAGTCGTCTTCCTTAAGAAGTTTTCGAAAGACCTGGATAAATGTCCGACTAAGGTCAAGAAAAGACTTGTTACAATTATAGCGCAACTAGAGAATACGGCTTCACTGGATGACATGCCTAACTGTAAGGCCTTGAAGGGGCACCATAACGCTTACCGGATCAGGTTAGGCGATTACAGGTTGGGCTTACTATGGTAGGATGATGTATGCTACGTGGAGCGCTTTGTACATAACAAAGATAGCTACCGACTTTTCCCCTGATACAATGCTGCAGCCTCTTCCAAAGCTGCATACCAATCCTCACCATAGGCGCGAATGAGGGCCTCCTTCAAAAATCGATAGACGGGTACCTTAAGTGCTGCTCCTAGCTGACAAGCAGGGTCACAAATATCCCATTCATTGTAATTCAACGCGGCTCCCTCATGCAGGGGCTGCACACGTATGGGATAGAGATGACAAGACAGGGGCTTTTTGAAATCCGTCTTTCCCTCCTCATGCGCTCGTTCAATGCCGCAATAGGCGATCCCTTTCTCATCGAAGTTGACATAAGCACAGGCGCCATCTTCTCGTAAAGTGGTTTGATGGCCTTCTTCATCAGTAAGGTATGGGCCTTGCGCTTGCAGGGCGGCTCTGCCTTCTGCGGTCAGGTAGGGCGCTACCGTTTCTTGCAGTTCCTCCAGGATCGGCAACTCAGCATCTGCCAATGGCGCACCCCGGTCACCGGCTACACAGCAGGCACCTTTACAAGCCGAAAGGTTGCACACGAAGTCTCTTTCGAGGATCGGGTCGGTTACCAGTATGTCATCAATAACAAGCATAGACTATTTTCCTAAGGCAAATAGGGCCGGTTGTTTATGCAGATTGGGCAATTGCTGTTGCCACTGCCGAATTGATTTGGTCTTGATCCAGCCCTTGGGCAGGGTGAGGTTGACAGCAATGCAAAGCCGCGTATCAGGAGAACAACTGGCCAGGATATCTTCCAGTAGTTTATGGTTGCGGTAGGGCGCTTCCATAAAGAGCTGGGTTTGTCCGGTGGCTGCCAATTGCTCCAACCGTTTGATCTCGCGCTGCCGCTCTTTTTTATCGATGGGTAAATAGCCGTGAAAGGTAAACGACTGTCCATTCAATCCTGCTCCCATCACGGTCAGCAAGATGGATGAAGGCCCCGGTAGCGGTACGACAGAGAGTCCTTGCTCATGCGCCAACTGGATCACCTGCGCGCCAGGGTCGGCCACACCCGGAGCACCGGCCTCTGAGATCAACCCTATCGAGTGCCCCTCTTGCAATGGCTGTAAAAAAGTGAACCACTCCATCACCTCGGTGCGCTTGTCTAGCACTTCCATGTTGACCGTGTCGAAGTCCTTTTGGAAGCCGATCTTCCGCAGGTAATGGCGTGCCGATTTGGGATGCTCCACGATGAAGTGGTTGAGGGTTTGCACCGTCTCTTTCACCACATCAGGGATCATCCGCGGGTCATCACCACCTAGCAGACTAGGAATACAGTACAAGGTGCCTTTGTCGGGTAGCGCCATAAGTGTTACTTTCCGACACAAAGGTACAATATGGGCCTCTTGCCAGTCGAATTTTACCAATCTGATGCAGTGGTATCGCTAGCGCAACAACTGCTGGGCAAGGTGCTGGTGACAGATTTTCCAGCCGGCAGAACGGCCGTGATGATCACCGAGGTGGAAGCCTACGAAGGGCCGATCGACAAGGCATCGCACGCATTTGGAAATCGGAAGACGAAGCGGACGGCCACCATGTACCACTCGGGCGGGTGTGCCTACATCTATCTCTGCTATGGCATTCATCACTTGTTCAATATTGTAACAGCGCCAGCCGGTGTGCCGCATGCCATTCTCTTGCGTGGAGGTGAGCCACTGGAGGGCATCGATATCATGCTGCAGCGGAGAAAGATGGATCGGTTGGCGTATCGCATGACAGCCGGTCCGGGCACCGTAGCGCAAGCACTGGGCTTAACCACGAAACTTGATGGACAATCGTTGCAGGGGCCAAATATCTGGGTGGAAGACAGGGGCATTCAAATCACACCAGAACAGATCAAAGCCGGACCCAGAATAGGAGTGGACTATGCGGAAGACCATGCGCAATGGCCCTACCGACTTTGGCTGAAGGAAAGTCCGTGGGTGAGCAGGCCCCGCTAGTCAGGGAGCAGCTCAACTATGTTGCCAAGCGATAATTCGGGTAGTAGTTTTTCTAATGTTGTCCGATCGCCTTGCACCAATACCGGCTTGGGTACCGGCCGCAACCAACGCAGCAAGAACGCCATATCACTTTCTGCCATGGCCGTGCAGCCGGCCGTGTACCGATTGGCATCCCGCCACAGGTGCATGAAGATACAGGAGCCACCTCCGGGTACAATGTGCTTCCGATTAAAATCAACGATGATGCCCCATTGGTACAGGTGATCCTCCCGTTTCATCTCTTCTGCAGATTGCCAGTCCTTTTCTGCCACCAGGTCTTCTCGAACGATTTGATTGTAGTATCGGCTATTGGGGTCGTCAACGGCTTTGTGCTGTTGGGTAACGGGCAGGTAAGGCAATTGTACAAAGGCAGCTTCCTCCGCATCGGCATAGCCATAGGCCCCCGATAGGGTAAATGCACCCACGGGGGTCTTCCAATCGCCCTCTTTTTTAGTTGCTGGAGCCGACCACGTAACGAGTCCTTGCGCCCACTGCAGGCCATTTTTACCCAGGGTCACCGGTATGGGGGCCCTCACTTGTATCCAATGCTCGTTCTTTTTTTCCAGGGCCCATAGCTGTCCGGTGATGGCCGACCAGCTATCGGCCCGCGTTATCAGCAACTGCCGGGCCTGCTCAATAGGGGTACGTTGAATAGATTGGATGGGTAGTTGGTCGATACTATTTGTCATGTGCTGCAAGTTATACCAAAGCACAATTTTAACGACATCGATTGATCACACTAAATCCTTTATTTTTGGATTTCACTTGTCCGGCCATGGTGCGAATGCTACGCATATTTTTCATTTTGATTTTGGGGGCTTTTGTCGGGTCGTTGCAGGCGCAAGCAGAAGGATGGCTGTATCGTATAGAGGGCTCGGAGACGCGGACCGGTTACCTGGTAGGGGTATTGCCGTCTTCTTCACCCTTGTCTTATCAATGGAATGACTCCGTCTATGCCGCTCTGGCGCACGCTGAGGTGATCGCTGTAGATGCGGTGCTTGATTCCCTGCAACGCTCGGAGTATGCTTCTTTGAGCATAATGCCGGATGGAGAGACCTTTACTGATTGGCTCAACAATGCCAAGTTTGCGGCCATCAACGAGCAACTTCAGGCGTTGGACAAGGGCTCCTTGTGGCAATTTACCGCCTATTATCCATTGTATGTAGCAGAAAAACTACAAGCCTGGTCATTGGCGCGAGCACAGTCGGGGATGGATTTCTTACTCCGACTGGCTGCTGAACAGCAAAAGCGGGTAATAGGCTTATACGAAGGTGACGCCCTTACCGGCCTATTGTCGGCCATACCCGGCCGGCTGCAGAGCGATTTGCTGTTATCGTTTACCCAGACCTGGTTTGCCGACATCTTTCAACAGCGCTTGGTCCGCCATTATTTGTCGGGTGACAAGGACTTGTTGCATCAGTTCATGGCTCGTCAACTGCCGATAGAGTACCAGGCCTTTTTTCAGCAAGGGCTGATCAACCTGCTCGTACGGGCAATACCGGCACAGGCCAGAAGACAGCGAACCGCTTTTCTGGTGGACGCCACTCTTTTGGGGGGAGAGCAGGGATTGGTTGCTTCGCTGCGCGAACAGGGGCTTACCCTCACACCGATTGGCAATGGACTGGAGTTGGTCTCTACGCAAGATCCGGTGCCGGTGGAGGAGGCTGATACTATCGTGTTTGAGAGCGATCCGGATATCGAATATTATCGATTGAATGAGGAATACCGCCAGCAATACTTTGATGACATTATTCCCAATTGGCACACCCTGACCAGCTACCGGGGCGCCTTTACCATCCGCATGCCCGACCGGCCGGAGGAGATCATGGAGCAGTTGCCCGTGGAAGAAGGTAATGTCACCGTTCGTTTGTACAAGTTTGAAGACCGGGCGTTGAATATTTTCTATCTCGTCAGTTTTTACGACTACCCGGATTGGTATTCCCTCGAAGAGCAACCCGGTTTTTTCCGGCAGGTGATATCACGCACGGTGAATCGATTTGGCGGCATTTTGCTGTTGGAGCGGGACATCAGCAATGCGCAGTTTCGTGGTAAGGAAATCGAGATTCAGGTAGAGGAAGATTATACTATTCGGGTACGCTTTTACCTGGTGGGTAATCGTATGTACCAGGTCGCCTTGGGCGCCACCGGGCGAAAGGCCTACTCAAAGCAGAATGAGGCTTTTTTGCGCTCCTTCCGTATCCTCGATCAGCGTATGGCAGGCTGGACACCCATGGACCTGGGTTTTGCCGCAGTAGAAATGCCCGGCCGACCGACAAGAGAAACGGGTATTATCACCCTAGATTCCATGCCGGCCCATTACTTTGCGTACCTGAAAAAAGACCCTGCCACCTTGCTGCAATATGCTACTACCGTAACGTACCTCCCGCCTGATTACCGCCTGCGTAAGGAGGAACGGGTATACCGCAGGATGATTTATGAGACCGCGCGGCAGTTGGAGGCGGTATTGATTCGGCAAGAACCGTTCACCCGCGGAGAATTGAGCGGGCAATACATTGAGCTAGGATCGGGAGAGGATACCGTCATCCGTATGGTGGTGTTGTACTACGATCACCGACTGCTGCAGTTGATGGTGATGGGCCCGGAAGATAGCGCCTTCTCAGCCTTTGCCGATCATTTCTTCGATAGCTTTTCTGTTAGCGCTTACGAGTATTAAGGATCCCATTGGGTGGGGTAAGCCGGCTATTGGGCACAGGCGAAAAGTGATGCTTCACACCACCACTGAATACGAAAATTTCCGGCCAACCCGGTATCAAATTGGCCGATAGGCTATGTGTGGGACTGATCCGGTAGTCGTACTCAATACTACCGGCATACCAGTAAAAACTGTGCTGCCATTTTTCATTGTAGGCAAACAATCCCTCATCCACATAGCCGGAGATGTCGCGCCAGGTCTTACGGTAAAACCAGGAAGGCCCCATGCTGGCGCCCAGTGTATGCCGCCCCTGACGGTAGAGGCCTTTTACACCTAGGTGGCTGAAACCGGCAAATTGGTTGCTACAGTCGAGCATCAACCCTTGTGCGGCATGAAGCGCCAACCGATTGGGTACGACTTCCCAATCCACGGTGAGAAATACCCCCCCGATCTGTACCCATTTGCCCTTCTCATCCCAGCCATTGGGGTACAGTTGAGGATGTGGGGAGGGCTTAGGGTGAAAGGTGAGGCCCATCACCT
>CAJXXO010000146.1 GCA_913062655.1 uncultured Bacteroidota bacterium
GCTTGAACAGCGTTTATTTCGTCAACTCCGGTTCGGAGGCCAACGAAGGGGCCATCAAACTCGCCAAGCGTGTCACCGGTCGCATGGAAGTAGTGGCGTTTCACAAGGCCTATCATGGCAGCACGCATGGTGTACTCAGCATCATAGGAGAGGAGTCTTTTCGTAGAAACTATCGACCCCTCGTACCAGGTGCCCGCTTCCTGCACTACAATCAGCACGAAGAACTGGCCAAGATCACCGAAAAAACCGCCTGTGTCATTGCCGAGACGGTACAGGCCGAAGCTGGTGTGCGACCACCTGATACCGAGTGGTTACAAGCCTTACGCCATCGATGCACGGAAGTTGGGGCGCTGCTCATACTCGATGAAATTCAGGCCGGCTTTGGCCGTACCGGTAAGCTATTTGGCTTTGAACACTATGGCGTAGTTCCGGATATCGTCACCTTTGCCAAAGGCATGGGAGGCGGCCTGCCAATTGGTGTCTTTGTAGCCAGTCGTGAATTGATGCAGCATTTTACCGATAATCCGGTCCTCGGCCACATCACCACCTTTGGCGGCAATGCCGTATGCTGTGCTGCGGCAGAGGCGGTGTTGCAAACCTTATTGCAAGAAAAACTGGTAGAGCAAGTAGCGCCCAAAGCCCAACGATTGGCGGGTCAATTACAACATGATGCCGTAAAAGAAGTGCGGCACAAAGGATTTTTGATGACGCTGGAGTTTCCTACTACCGAGCTCAACTTCAAGGTGATTGATGAATGCATCAAGCGAGGGGTAATCACCGACTGGTTTTTGTTTGCCGACAACTGTCTGCGCATAGCCCCGCCACTCATCATAACAGAAGAGGAGATCGACTGGGCGGCAGAAAAAATCCTGGAAAGTATCGAGGCAGCTACCGCTTAAGTGTTTAACATGACCGGCATCACCAACATCAGGATATCTTCCTGGTCATCGTCCGCATCTGACGGTAAGATCAAACCGGCACGGGTAGGTGTAGAAAGCTCCATCACCACTTCATCGGTATCGAGCACGTTCAACATTTCGATGAGGAATTTGGCATTGAAGCCAATCTCCATATCCTCTCCCTGGTAGTTGCAGGTCAGCCGTTCGGTAGACTCATTGGAGAAGTCCAGGTCTTGGGCGGATATCTGCAATTCGCTGCCGGCAATTTTCAACAGCACCTGATGGGTGGTCTTGTTGGCAAAAATGGCACTCCGTTTCAACGCATTGGCGAAGTCGGTGCGGCCAATGGTCAGCTTGTTCGGGTTGTCCTTAGGAATGACCGCATTGTAGTCTGGGTAACGGGCATCAATCAAACGACAGATCAATTCAAAGTTGTCGAATTTGTAGAACGCATTGTTATCGTTGTAGGAGATGCGCACCTTATTGCCGGCTGGTAGTGCACCTTTTAGCAGATTGAGTGCCTTTTTTGGTACGATAAAGGAGGTGCCTTCGGTCGCTTGCGCATCTTTGCGACTATAGCGCACCAGTTTATGGGCATCGGTGGAGACGAAGGTGAGGTTATCTTCATTCAATTCGTGATACACCCCTGTCATCGCCTGGCGCAACTCATCACTACTTACGGCAAAGAGCGTATGCGCGATGGCGCGGGACAAGGTCTCAGTGGGTAGTTCTACGTGCTTCACATCTTCCGGTACCGGAATACGAGGAAAATCATCGCCATTTTCTCCGCTGAGCTTGTATTTACCATTCTCTGTGGTGATCTCAATACCATACGACTTGTCATCGATGTCGAAGGTCAGTGGCTGGTCCGGCAAAGCCCGCAAGGTATCGATCAGAATACGAGCCGGAATAGCAATGCGTCCCGCTTCCTTACTCTCCACATCCATACTGGCCGACATGGAAGTCTCCAGGTCAGTGGCGAAGATGGTGAGCTTGCCTTCCTTGATCTCAAAAAGGAAATCTTCTAGTATGGGTAAAACCGTGTTGGTGCTGATGACACCATTAATGGTTAACAGGTTTTTCAGCAGGGTGCTGGTCGATGCGATGAATTTCATAAGTAGGCTTATTTAGCGCGCCAAACAAAGATACAGATTTATGAAAATGAGATTTACGCTGTGCACATTTTTCACCTGCCTTGTGGACAGTGCTATAAGCTACTCGTTATCAGACCTCTATTGAGTAAAAGGACCTGTAGGTGCGAAATAGTTTACCGAAGACAAACTGTTGCACCAACACCAAATCCCTTCGCTCATTGATCAGCGCGAAGGCGCGATCAAGATCATAGGGCACCTCTTCGCCTTGTTGATCCATTTGCACCTTGGTGCGCTTGTTTACCGCTTTCCGGAAAAAGGGCACTTCATTTACCTGCCCACTTGTATCTGTCACCGTCAAAGTAGCGAAAGGTGTACTTTGTGCGATGGAATCGCGATTGGGCAGGTAGTTGACAAAACCCTCTGCATTAATGTTGCGAAACAGATTGACATAGCTGGCAATCTTTCGTTGGTCAAGCACGTACCCAGGAACAATCTCCGGGTTGCCGGGGGAGCTAAGCAGAAAGGAATCGCGCTGCACTACCATAAGGTTAAAAGAGGCTTCGGGGCTTTCCTCGTAAAAGAGGTCGATGGCGGCAATCTCACCGGGCTGATAATCAAAGACGGTTTTGTCTTGCCACTCGGTTACCTGAGTGGTGAATCGGGTATGCAACATGCCATCAAAACCCGGTATCTCCACGATATAAATATTGTCGCTGCCCTCTTTTCGCATATAGTTCCCCCGGCTATTTGTAGCCGGTCCGCCTACATAAAAGACAGACATAGCGTCCCCCTCCCGATCATACACCTCCACCTTAATATTTTCAACAGTCATAGACCTGACGATGTTGTTATGAGCCGCACGAGGTACCGGACGGCTAACCTCGATAAGGCGCAGGGTGGCCAGCAGCTCTTTCACCATATAGTCGGCTGCCGGAACGCTGTCGTTGACGGTCCACTGGCCGTTCGATCGTTCAATCTTGATGGTTTGGTTCCCTTTGTCGGCCATGAAGATGAGGCCAACGTCCTCGCTGTTCTCCACCGCGAAGGATGTATCATCATCAGACTGAAACACTCCCTGCTGCCAGAGCACGATTACGCCCAGGATCAATACCCCAAGCAGCAACACGATCAGACTTAGCTTTCTCATACTTTACCCTCGTATTTCTTTTTACGAATGAAATGGTACACTCCGGCAAAGAGCAACAATACGACAGCCGGCACCACAATGTTGAAGGCCTGCCAACGCCAGCGGTCTTCCCGCAACCGCTCCCGGTCCAGCGGCCGAATCTTGAAGTCTTTGGTTCTGGCTTCAATAATACCGTAGTTGTCCGTCAGGTAATCTGCACAATTGAGCAGAAAGTCCTTGTTGGCAAATAAGAACGACCGGTTAAAGCGGTAAGTACCCAGCTCCGCATAACGGCCGTCACGGGATACGGGATTGCGTATCAGGTCACCATCAGAGATGACCACCTGACGACTAAATGAACTGCGTGCCTTGAAGGCCATCCCCAGCGAATCCTGGTAAACACGAAGAAAATCTTCCGGGATGCGATTGGTGTACAACGAGCGAAACTCCCCTTCCAGCAGCACCGCCAGAGGAATGTCAGCCTGATTGAACTGTTCAGGGAGAGGCGGATTGGTGGCGGTTTCCAATCGTACCAACACCGGTACCTTCCATGCCGTAGCTTGAGGAGAAGAGGTGAGCAAGATAGTCTTCTTCACATCCGGTACTTCAATGGTATCAATGGAGCTGGCAAAGCGTACCATGATCGGATCGAGGTGCTTGGCAATGGGGTGGCTGCTCTCCGGAAAAACCACCGGGTAAAAAGGCCATGGGTAGAAGTTGCGGTTGGCGCCCCCTTGTGAGAAGAGGGGTATGGCATTGGCTTCTCGATCGAGTACCAGGTCGCTGTTTACGCGAGCACCATATTGAAACAACTGGTCTTCCAGGTTGAGGTCATAGTTTATGGCCACAAAGCTGGTCTTACCCGTCAGCAAGCTATCCAGATCTGCGCTGAGCGATTCCACGAGCCAGAGCACACTGCCCCCATTCATCACAAATTGATCGATCTTAAACTTATCCGCTTCCGACCAGGTCTGCCGGGGCTTAGCAATTACGGCCAAATCAACGGTAGGGTCGATGCCCACCGACCGTGGCAGATCGATAAAGTCTACCTCATAGGCATTCTCCACCAACGTCTGTGCAAAGTCTTGCACCTCAAGAGGGTTCAACTCCTGGTGGCCTTGCACAAATACCACCTGCTTGGGCTCCACGACCAGCAACCGCTGAATGGCGTTGGCCAGGTTGTATTCCAAGGTGGAAATGCTACTGTTGATCACAGCGGAGGGATCTTCATTCAACTCTTTCTGTTGGGGCAAGAAGTTCACCGCCACTTCGCGGTTCTTGTAAAAGGCTATCGCGCCAGGGATCAATATTTTTTGTGACAGTTCATCCAATCGCTGCTCTGCTATCTGCCGCGTATAAATGCCCTTTTCTGTCAGCTCTTCCAGAAACTGCTCCGCCTGTTGCGGATTCTCTGCCATCTCGAAGACATCCTTGAAATCCCACTCGATATTGACGGAAGTGTAGGCATTGAATTCTTCCAGCAGATCGGTGATGGCCACCTGCATGCGCCTGTAGTCAGCCGGCATTTCTCCGGCCAGGTAGATCTCCAGGTAGACGATATCATCCAGGTCGCGCAGCAGATCCCGGGTCGGTTCGGTGATGGTGTAGCGGCCCTCGGAGGTCAGGTCAAAACGTTTGAAGGCGTAACCCCCAACGATGTTGAGCAACACCACCAACGCGGCTATGAGGCCGAGCTGCAAGAGAGATGTCTGCTTGTAGGTGCGATTTGCCATATTACCACTTCCGACTTTCCAGGGCCGTCTTGGCCGCAGCCAGGAACAACCCATTTACGGTGAGAAAATAGATCAAGTCGCGCGTATCCAGCACACCCCGGCTGATGCTTTGGTAATGCTCATTCACCCCGATCTGCCGAATGTAATAGTCCAGATCGCCCTCAAAAGCCGCTATGCGACTGACAAAATCAAAGGCATAAAAAGCCATAAAGCAGAGGAACAGGCCGAGGATAAAGGCTACGATCTGATTGCTGGTAAGCGCACTCGCCAACAAACCGATCGACAAGAAGACAGACCCGAGCAGTAGCAGCCCGATATACGATCCGATGATGGAACCCGTATCTATGGCCCCTACCGGATCAGCCAGGCGACTGATGGTGTAGACATACAATACAGTGGGCAACAGCGAAAAGAGCAGCAATATCAGACTTGCCACATATTTTCCACCCACTATGCCCCAATCACTGATCGGCTTGGTCACCAGCAGCTCCAGGGTGCCGGTGTTTCTTTCTTCGGCAAAACTGCGCATGGTGATGGCTGGGATCAAAAAGAGCAGCACCAGGGGCGCAAACTCAAAGAAGGGCGTCAGGTCGGCAAAGCCGAAGTCAAAGACATTCAGATTGCCCGGAAAGACAAAGATGAAGAGGGCCGTCACCACCAGAAATACCAGGATGGCAATGTAGCCGGTAAGGCTACTGAAAAACTGGTTCAGTTCTTTGATCAACAAACTTTTCATGCCTCGCCCTCCTGCTTTTGGGTCAGCGAACGGAAGACCGACTCCAGGTCGCGACTGGAACGCTGCAAGGTGAGGATAGGATTATTTTGTTCTACGGCCAATGCAAATACCTTTTCCCGGATATCACTGCGGGCATCCACGGTTAGCTGATAGTGTGCCCCCACGAGTGTTTGCACTTCCTGCACACCCGGAATAGCGGCCAGGTGTTGTGTATCAACCGGTTGCTTGAATTCCACATCGATAATGCCATGACCTTCCAGTTGGGAGGTAAGGTTGCCCACCGTATCATCGGCTACCAACTGGCCACGGTTGATGATGATCACCCGATCGCAGATGGCTTGTACCTCTTGCATGATGTGGGTGGAGAGGATGACCGTTTTTTCTTTTCCGATTTCCTGGATCAGGCTGCGGATGTCACTGAGCTGATTGGGGTCCAGACCGGAAGTTGGCTCGTCCAGGATCAGCACCTCAGGATCGTGTAGCAGGGCCTGGGCCAGTCCCACACGCTGGCGGTATCCTTTGGAGAGCTGGCCGATCTTTTTTTTGCTTTCACGGGTCAATCCCGTTTGCTCAATCATGGCTTCTATGCGATCGCGCACACCTTTCTTCAGGCCGTAAATACCGGCTACAAATTGCAGGTATTCCCGCACGTAGAGGTCGAGGTAGAGTGGATTGTTTTCCGGCAGGTAGCCCACCTTGTGGCGTACATCCATGGACTGCGTGACAATATCGAAATCACACACGGTAGCCTTGCCATCGGTAGGAGGCACATAGCCGGTGAGCATCTTCATGGTGGTAGACTTACCGGCTCCATTGGGGCCCAAAAACCCGACTACTTCACCCGGCTCAGCGGCAAAGGTGATGGCATCCACCGCTCGCTGCTCCCCATAGATTTTCGTCAGTCCGTCTACCTTCACTGCCATAGTCTGCAAAACTAACGGAAAAGCCGCGCTTGTGGTGTAACGGTACGGTCAAAGAGTGGGGTTGCGTTCGAATGCGTGCAATACATCAGGGTATGCCTGCGCTGCTGCGATCAGGATGACGAAGGCGTGTTATGGTTTTTAGGGTGTGATTGCTGTAAATGACGAGATCGCTTCTCCGACTGAGGCAGATTTGGCGATATCGTGTCGGCAAATGTGATGGTTTTAAAAACCTTATAAAAAGCC
>CAJXXO010000147.1 GCA_913062655.1 uncultured Bacteroidota bacterium
TGGGCCCATCCGGGTCCGGAAAAACAACCCTGCTGAATATCATGGGGGGATTGGATCATGCCACAGGCGGCAAAGTGTTGATCGATGGCGAGGATATTTCGCAGTACTCCGACAATAAAATGATCGACTTTCGTATGCGAAAAATCGGGTTCGTCTTCCAGGCCTACAACCTGATACCTGTACTGACCGCCTTGGAAAATGTGGAATTCATCATGCTCCTGCAAAAATGGCCGAAAGAAAAACGGCTCAATCGAGCCAAACAGCTCCTGGACCATGTAGGATTATCGGACAAACTCAACAAGCGGCCCGGGGAACTCTCTGGTGGACAGCAGCAACGGGTAGCAGTAGCCCGTGCACTGGCCTCAAAACCTCGATTTATCCTGGCCGATGAACCAACGGCCAACCTGGACAGCGCCAGTACTGCCAATTTACTGGACTTGATGGCCAATCTGAATAAGGAAGAGGGCACTACTTTCATCTTCAGTACACACGACCAACGCGTAATCGACCGGGCGAGACGCATCATTACCATAGAAGATGGGAAAATAGCGGAGGACAAAACCGTATCATGAAAACGCTACTGCTCATAGGAGTGGTATCATTATCTCTGTCGCTATTCGGGCAAGAGGAACAGCGCAAGTGGACTGTAAATGGTTACGTGAAAGACTTGCGTACCATTTTGATACCGGCCCAGGGCCCGGGATTACAGGTGGATAACCTGGTTCACAATCGGTTGAATTTCAAATGGTATCCGCACGATAACTGGACCATTACTGCAGAGGCCAGGAATCGTATTTTCTATGGGCAAATTGTACAGGCAACACCCGACTATGCTGACTTTATTCAGACGGATGATTACTTCGATTGGTCGGTCAATTGGATAAATGAACCCTCTGTGGTGGTGCACTCCGTTCTCGACCGGGCCTATTTAACTTACAGCAAAAACAATTGGGATGTTACCATAGGTAGGCAACGGGTAAACTGGGGCATCAACACCGTGTGGAACCCCAATGACCTCTTCAACGCCTTTTCCTATGTGGACTTCGACTATGAAGAGCGACCCGGCAGTGACGCTATCCGCATTCAGCGGTACTATGGTTTTGCCAATCGAGTCGAACTAGCGGCAAAACTGGGTGATAGTCTTGATGCCGCAGTGATAGCAGGATTGTGGGCCTTCAATAAAGGACAATACGACTTTCAGATTCTGAGTGGTATTGCACAGGGTGATGCGACCCTGGGCATCGGTTGGGCTGGAAATATAAAGACGGCCGGCTTCAAAGGAGAAATTACCTACTTCCACCCCTACCGTGATTTTCGAAACCACCGGGGTGACATATCGGCTACGCTTTCCCTCGACTATTCTTTCAGCAAAGGCACCTATGTCATGCTGTCCGGACTCTATAATTCTACCGGTACAACAAATCCACAGGCCAGTTTTCTCAACTTCACACCAGGTGCCAAGGCGCTATCTCCGTTTAGGTACAATGTATTCGCCATGGCCTCTCATCCTATTTCACCTATACTCAATGTCAGCCTGGCCGGTATTTATGCCCCTGGTAACCATACTACTTTTATCAACCCGGGTGTCACCTTATCGGTGGCCACCAACTGGGACCTGGATGTGTTGGGACAGTTCTTACTCGATGAGGGTGACGGCACCTTTGGGCCCAGTATTTACCTCGTTTTCACGCGCCTGAAGTGGAGCTTCTGAGGAGGCTCTTACAAAGTCAGCCACTACCGGTAAATGATCACTCACATCCCCGACCTCGGTAACCACGCGAGCGGAAACAGGTTGCCACTGTGCCGGATGGTAAAAAATATGATCAATGGACAGGCGTGGGGTTACCGCACTATAGGTATACATCCAATCTTCTGTCTGACCCGGCTGGTAAGTAACCGACCGAAAACCCTTCTCTTGCAAAGGCCACAAGGTGCTGTCATGGTTTCCACTATGGGCCGACAAGCGTTGCGGTGGCTCTGCGTTAAAATCACCTGCCACCAATACCAAATGATGGTGGCGAAGACTGTCGGCCAATTGCGCCACCCTTCGACCCTGCTGCTGTCGTGTAGGCTGATGCCAGGCTTCCAGGTGCACGTTTAACAGGGCTACTGATGTATCCTGCCAGGATAGAATCCCCCATTGGATCAACCGGTCGATGTAGAAGCGTTGGTAGAGGAAAGAGGACGGAGGCATCGGCAGTACCTCCCGCACCTGATGCTGTACCGGCAAATGGGACAGTATACCCTGCCCACTTAGCATACGGCCATAATGACTGGAAAACGGCCAATAAGGAAAGGGCACATATCGTTTATCCCAGTTAACAGCAGCAGCACGATTGGGAAAGCCCACATGATCAGCCAAGGAGTCCAATTGATGCCAATGGCGTGAACGGTCGGCACCAAAATCTACTTCCTGCAGACCGAGCATCGTGGGTTGCACCTGCTGCAACACCGTTACGACCATTTGAAAATGGACATGGTAGAGACTGTCGGTGCGTTGTACCGGTCGGTTGTTGGTCATACCACTCATCCAACCGATATTATAGGTCATTACACGAAGCGTGTCACTGTCTTGGTCTACAGTACCACTTTGCGTCAGCGTTGTCACATATTGGCGTTCAGTCAGTTGTGCTTGACCACCCCACCAATACAATAGGAACAAACCGAAAATGGCCGACACAAGTAGCAGAAAAAGCCCGAAAAACAGGCGTTTGACAACGATCATGTACAGATACCTTACGCGCTTACAAATACTTACCTATCCTATTTGGGTGATCTGAACGCTCACCCCAACTCCTGATTTTCAGCCGCTTAAGCCAGTCACAAAAGCAAAGGTAATGTATAGTGTTTGAAGATACTTTGTTTGATTTTAGCTATCCCTGGCGTGAGACGCTTTATTTCACTGCTTAAAACGAGACAACATGTACCTGCAACTCACACGCACCAATGGCGATCCGGTAGTGGTCAACTTGCACCAAGTGCTCCACTTCTACCCGCTTTCCAATGGACAAACCTATTTTATTTTTAGTGGAGAGCGGTTTAACCTGACCGTGGAGGAAGGATTTGAATTCATTACGGGGGAAATGGAACGACAAGGTGGATTAACCCCTACCGAAAAATTGAAAAAGATCTCAGTCAAGTCGGCAACCGCTTGAGACTATGACGGGGGGCAACCAATTCCTGGCAATAAAAAAGGCGCTGTTGGAGCAACAGCGCCTTTTTGTTTAGCATTACCTGTCACCTTACTGTCCCTGCCCCAATGAAAAGGCCGGCTTACCATCGAAGGTGCAGAGATTCTCGGTCTTGATGATATCAAAACCCGCCTCGTTGATGATCTGCATCAGTTTCAGCACCTCCTTGTAATCGACAGGCGTCAAATCATCGCTGGAGAAGCGACAACGCCAGTGATCGGTACAGAAGGTCTCCGGTAATCCGTCAGGATAAACTTTCACACCCCGGTTGGTGATCATGATCAGCTCCAATGGGTCATTCTTGCACTTACCTAAATTGTCGCCCAGCTCTTTCGGATCCTTACCATTCCATTGCAAAAAGATATCACAGCCTACCACTTCTTTTTTGGCACGCACTGTGGGCTGGTCTACCGGCATTTGCATGCTGCCTTCGTGGTTGTAACGGACCGGCTCCAACTCTTTTGGCTCTTCGCCCAGGCGCTTGATTACCGCGGTGGCGAACTCCTTGGTCCCTACCAATTCCTTAGAATCGTGTGCATTGTATATGTCGCGGGTATGAATGCCATCCTCAATGGTCTTCAACCAGGCATTGTGTACCTTCTCGGCAATGTCGTTTTTACCAATATGGACCAGCATCTGTACTGCTCCAAGCAGCAATCCGGATGGGTTGGCGATATTCTGTCCGGCAATGTCTGGTGCTGAGCCGTGGATCGCCTCAAACATGGCCAGGTGGTTGCCGATATTGGCAGAGCCCGCCAAGCCTACTGAACCGGCTACTTCCGCAGCAATATCAGAAATGATGTCACCATACAGGTTTTCTGTAACGATCACATCAAAGCGATCCGGGTCTTCTGCCAGCCGTGCTGACCCAATGTCGATGATGTAGTGTTCATTTTCAATTTCCGGGTATTCCTTGGCAATGCGGTCGTAGGTCTGGTGAAACAAGCCATCGGTGATCTTCATGATGTTGTCCTTACTCATACAGGTCACCTTCTTGCGACCAAAGTGACGCGCGTATTCAAAAGCGTACCGAATAATGCGCTCAGTACCCGGCTTGGTAATCAACTTCAGGCATTGGGTCACCTCATCGGTTTGCTGGTGCTCAATGCCGGCATACAAGTCTTCCTCATTTTCCCGGATGATCACCGTATTCATCTTTGGGTGCTTGGTATAGACATAAGGAGAGTAAGACACGCACGGCCGAACATTGGCGTACAAACTGAGTGATTTACGGATGGTCACATTCAGGCTCTTATAGCCCCCGCCCTGAGGTGTGGTGATCGGTGCTTTCAGGAATACCTTGGTATCTCTCAGCGAGTCCCAGGCAGTAGGCTCAATGCCGGAGGGGATACCCTTCAGGTATACGGACTCTCCAATCTCAATAAATCGATACTCCAGGTCGGCTTTGGCTTCATCAAGGATGCGAAGCGTAGCATCCATGATCTCGGGGCCAATACCATCTCCTTTAGCAACGGTAATCGGAATTCTTGTAGGCATGGTCGGTCGATTTAAAATTTGCGCAAAAATAAGGCAGAAATACCCGTCTTTCGAATTATTGGCTGTCTAAAACCACTGTATGTTAAGTCTTTTCGCAATACCGGGAGTATCGGTACATTTGACACGCCAAAAGGCCCAATTATGGACATTGTTATTGCAGGTGCCGGTGATGTGGGCTTCCACCTTTCGCGATGGTTGTCTGGAGAGTCACACAACATCACCCTTATTGACCGGGATGATGGGAAATTAAGCTATGTGGATAGCCACATTGACGCCATTACCATTATTGGTGATGTAACCGATTTCAGGATACTGCAGCAAGCCAAAGTGCAATCGGCCGACCTATTTATCTCGGTCACCTCTTACGAAGATGTCAATATCACCAGCGCCATCTACGCCAAAAAAATGGGCGCCAGGCAGACGATTGCACGCATCTCCAATATGCAATACCTGATCGATAGCGATATCCTCAATATTCGCGATCTCGGTATTGACGAGTTGATCTCACCGGAATCACTAGCGGCCAGGGAGGTACGGCACTTGCTACGCACCAATGCGGCCAGTGAATCAATCGATTTTGAGAATGGAAAAATCACGCTGTTGGGCCTCGATATTGAAGACGATGCTGAGGTAGTGGGTAAATCCATGGCGGAGATTGCACAGTTATCACCTGAACGGAAATATGTGGTCGTAGCTCTGATCCGCAAGGACGAAACCATAATCCCAAAAGGCCACACCAAAGTAGAGGTCGGTGACCACCTCTTTGTCATCACCCATGCAGAGGGCATGGAAGACGTATTGGCAGTCACCGGCAAACGCAAGATTAAGATCAAAAACATCATTGTGTTGGGGGGGAGTCGTACCGGTACCCACCTGGCACGTAAGCTGAGTCGCCACTACCATGTCAAGCTCATCGAAAAAGATGCCAAGCGAGCGGAGGCCATGGCTGCTGAGTTTCCCAATGTGATGGTGCTGAACTTTGACGGCACGGAAGTGGAAACCCTGGTAGAGGAAGGAGTGGCTGAAACAGATGCTTTTGTAGCTGTGACGGGCAATTCCGAAACCAATATTCTCACCTGCCTGGTAGCCAAAGAGAAGGGCGCAAAGAAGACCATTGCCATGGTGGAGAATATCGACTACCTCTCGCTGTCACAGGCGATCGGCATAGACTCGCTCATCAATAAAAAATTGGCTGCAGCCAACTTCATCTACCGGTACATACGCAGGGGCGATATCATCACCCTTTCTACCCTGCATGGGGTAAACGCAGAAGTGATGGAGTTTCTAGTGCACGAAAAGTCCAGGATCACCAAGCACCCGATCAAGGACCTTGGCCTGCCGGAAGGCAGCATTATTGGTGGTGTAGTGCGTGACAACAAGGGGTTGATACCTACTGGCGACTTCCACATCCATGCGGGTGACCGTGTGGTCGTATTTGCCAGCAATAATTGCTCACACAAAATGGATAAGTTCTTCCGCTAGGTCATGCATTTGTTCAACTTCCGTATGATCGCCTCTTTGCTGGGCACCTTGCTGATCATTGTAGGTCTGATGATGGCGACCTGCATTCCCTGGGCTATTTACTACGAGGAGCCATGGACGGCCTACCTGCTATCCTCCGGCATTACGGTTATTAGCGGTTTGCTATTGCGACTGCTTCATGTAAAAAACGAAAACCGGGATGTGCGAAAGCGAGATGGCTTCCTGATTGTTACATTCGGGTGGTTGGCTATGGGCTTATTTGGCACCTTGCCCTTCTTACTCACCGGTGCCATTCCCTCCTTTACGGAAGCGTTTTTCGAGACCATGAGTGGATTTACCACTACAGGCGCTACCATACTCACCGACATTGAGGCGATGCCAAAAGGTATTTTATTCTGGCGAAGCCTCACCCACTGGATTGGCGGGATGGGTATCATTGTATTGACCATTGCCATATTACCGCTGCTGGGTGTAGGCGGTATGCAGCTTTTTGTAGCCGAGGCACCGGGTGTTACACCTGACAAACTTCACCCACGCATCACCGAAACGGCCAAGCGATTGTGGATCA
>CAJXXO010000148.1 GCA_913062655.1 uncultured Bacteroidota bacterium
TGATCTATCTGGTGTTGGCCGCCCAGTTTGAGAGTTTCCGGGATCCGCTGATCATCCTGTTTACGGTTCCGCTGGCATTAGCCGGGGCTGTATGGTCCCTCTCCCTCTTTGGGGAAACCCTGAATATCTTTAGCCAGATTGGGATTATCATGTTGATTGGTTTGGTTTCGAAAAACGGAATTTTAATCGTGGAATTTGCCAATCAGCGTAAGGCAGCCGGGTTACCTGTGCGGGAGGCGATAGTAGACGCAGCCGTAGCTCGCTTCCGCCCGATCCTGATGACCAGTTTGTCTACCATACTGGGTACGCTACCCATTGCGCTGGCGCTGGGTGCAGGGTCGGAGAGCCGCGTATCGATGGGTATTGCGATCATTGGGGGACTATTGTTTGCCACCATACTTACACTTTTTGTCATTCCCGCCATTTACTCTTACATATCGGACGAAGGAAAATCGGTATCCAATGTGGCTGCCGCCAGTGCTGAACCTGAAAAAGTGGACGCATGAGAATAGGGATCATCGTAATTGGGCTATTGGCTGGATATACCGTGGCAGCGCAGGATACCTTGCAGCTAAGGCAAGCCATTGGGCTGGCACTGGAAAACAATTTTGCCATTCAAATTGCGGAGAAGCGGGCGCAGGTGGCCAGTAATAATGCGGTGCCTGGTGAAGCAGGGATGTTGCCCAATGTGAATGTATCTGCCGACCAGTCCTGGTCGGTACAGAATTTCAACCAGCAGTTCATTAGTGGTGATGAGGTCGTCCGCTCTGGCGCCAATTCTAACAATACAACGGCATTGGCCCAGTTGGACTGGACGCTTTTTGACGGGCTGCGCATGTTCACTACCCTCGACCGGCTGCAAGAACTGGAAGCCTTTGGCAATCTGCAGGTGCAGGCACAGATACTGGAGACGGTAGCTGCCGTACACCGGGTCTATTTTAATCTGGTACAATTACAAAAGCAAGTGCGGGTATACGAGCAAGCCCTGGCCTTGTCAGCGGAAAGGGTGCAGATTGCGGAGGATAAATTTAACCTGGGTAGCGGCTCTCGGTTGGAGTTGCTGCAAGCGCAGGTGGATTACAATACGGATCGCAATACCTTGCTAACAGGCCGTGAACAGCTACGCAACGCACAGATCAATCTAAGCAATGTGATCGGCTTTGGTCCGCAGCAGCGCTGGGTGGCACGAGATACCATTGCTGTTGATCCCTCGCTATTGTATGCTCCGCTGCGTGAGCAAATGTTGGGTGAAAACTATACTCTGCTGCAAGCCCGATCGCAACAACGTGTTGCGCAGCTCTCTGTAGAAGAAGCGAAAGGTTTGCGCTACCCCGAGGTAGGCTTCACTACCAACTATCGGTTCAACCGATCTGCTGCAGAGGCCGGGTTCGTGCTATCCAGCCAGACCGATGGCTTTACCTACGGTTTTGGGTTGACGATGCCGGTTTTCAATGGGTTTCAGATCAATCGGCAGATTAAGAATGCCCAGTTGGAAGCCGAGGCAATAGCCTTGGAAGAAGAGCAATTGCGCATCCAATTGGAAAATGAGTTGGCCTCCATTTTTACTGCCTACGAAAACAACAAGGAATTGGTGGAACTGGAAGCGGCCAACCTGGCGGTAGCTAGCGAAAATCTCGATGTTGCATTGGAGAGCTATGAGCTGGGTATCATTTCCGCACTCGAATTGCGTGATATTCAAAACAATTATGTGTTGGCACAAAACCGGTTGCTACAGGCACAATACCGTCTCAAGGTGGCCGAAATTGACCTTAAGGCCTTGTCGCGTACCCTGGAATGGTAGTTTTTTCAGCTTGGCCGGAACTATTTGTAGTATTTTTCCGTAAACAATTCTGGTTTTTATACCGCAGCCCGCCCAACGGATACTTGCGTAACCTCTAGGAAATCCATGATTTGTAATCGAAAATGTATGAGGTATCACACCTATACCCTGGTGGCTTTTTTGCTGCTGTCATTATTATCTATGCCCTTGCAGGCCAATAATCCTGTGAAGGCTGAACTTCCCGAGCTCACTCCGGCTGCCCACTATCAGTTATACAACGACCTGTCGGGGGAAGCCAAACCGAGTTTCACCGCCTTTTCGTTGGCGCTGCAAGGCTATCAGGCACTGGAAGCCCAGGCACAGCGCGCCATAATCACCGTCATCGATTTCTCGTTGCCTTCTTCCGAAAAGCGGATGTGGATCATCGACCTTGAAAAGCAGGTCATTCTCCACCATACTTATGTAGCGCACGGCAAAAATACCGGCACTTTGATGGCCAAGCGCTTCTCCAACATACCGCAGTCCCTGCAAAGCAGCCTGGGTTTCTACCAAACCGACAATGTGTATTATGGTAAGCATGGCCGTTCTCTTCGACTGAATGGACTGGAGTCGGGCATCAATGACAAGGCCCGTGAACGGGCGATTGTCTTGCACGGTGCCGATTATGCTACAGAAGCATTTGTGAAGCGGCAAGGTCGGTTGGGGCGTAGTTTTGGGTGTCCGGCTGTACCACGCCAGGAAACCGATGCCATTATCGATTGGATTAAAGAGGGCACATTGCTCTTCATCTATCATCCTGATCCGGCTTACCTGTCGGCATCACCGGTATTGCATACCAGCTAGTATACTGTCATAGGGGCGATCAAAGCCTCATAGATCGGTTCGTCTAATGCGTACACATCTTTTCGGTATTGTACCTGACCGGTGGACCCCATCCAACTGGTAAAGTACATAATATGCACGTCTGGCTGTTCTCGCAAGCGCACTGTATGGGTGTTAGCGGAGTCAACGGCTGCCTGAATGCTCGTGCTATCCCAGCCTAAGTGCGCCAATACTACTTCTGCCATTGCCAAAGGTTCGCATACCCGAATACAGCCACTACTGAAGGTTCGTGTCGATCGCTCGAATAGGTCGCGGTTGGGGGTATCGTGCATGTAAATGAGGTAGGGGTTGGGAAACATGAATTTAATCTGACCAAGGGCATTGTTTGGCCCCGGATCCTGGACAAACCGGAAGTGGCGAACAGACGGGTCATTCCAGTCTTGCAAAAGGGGATCCACCTTTTCCATTTTCTGATTGTAGGCAGCGATATTGCGGCTGGAGAGGTATTGGACATCTTTCCGCACTGCGGGGAGTACATCTTCCAACTTAATGGTAGGGGGAATGGTCCAAGTGGGGTTGAACTCCACAAAGCGCATGCGAGCGCTGAAGATGGGGGTCTTTCTTGCGGGCTTTCCCACTATCACATCATGTCGGGCTACTACTTGTCCTTCTTTTACGATGTACAGCACAAAGTCAGCAATATTCACAATCACGTAGTAATCACTGAACATAGCCGGAAGCCAGCGCCACCGTTCCAGGTTGACCATCACGGTTTGTATCCGGTCCTGTCGGCTTTTATGCAGCATGGCTTGTGTAGACTGCCCAATGATGCCATCGATAATAAGTCCGTGCCGCTGCTGAAAACGATGCACTCCTGCTTGTAGTTGGTCATCATAAACCCAGCTGCTGGTGTCTCCCGAAAAGTCACCGGTGGCGATGAGAATTTGGCGTAATCGCGGGATGTGCGGGTGTACGGTATCTGGATAGAGGACACCCTGCATCTCCCAGGCCGGCCAGTCTGATCGAAAATGCAGATGGCGCAACTCATACAACAAGCGATAATAATCGGGCCACTTCGGTCGAACGGAATCCAATGCCAGGTACAAGTTATTGGCTCCCAGGGCGCGCTCCAGGTGAGCTACCGGTTGGCCCGTTTCAATGTCAAGGTGGCAATTGGGGTCTATCATTTCCGGGTTCACCTTGCCGGAGGTGATGTGGTAGAGCAACAAAAGCATACCATCTGATGCCAACAGATCCAGGTGGGCTTGCTCCTCCGGAGTGCGGACCGGCTGCCGCGCTAACTGCTGAACGGTTTGGTAATGGTAATCATCAGGGCGGAGCCCTTCCCAGCCGCTTTCACCGATGACCCGCAGCCACTGCTCCAATCGGTCTCCGTGCCATACCAGGCCCCGATCTTCTTGCGCATAGAAAGCCACCACATGCCCATAGGCCCGAACGGGCTCATCTTCCACCTCCAGGTAGGTATGGGCCAACCACGCCACCTCATCTCTCAATTGCTGGTAGGCGGGTACATAAGCCTCCTGAAGGAAACGCATCAATAATAACCACCAAAGAGCCATACTGGTCATGGGTCAGGGTTTGGAGACTCAGGCACCTCCCACCACAATCACAAACTCTCCTTTCACAGGATGGTGAGTGAAGTGGTCGATCAATTCCGCTATTGAGCCTCGTATGGTTTCTTCATATAGTTTGCTAATCTCGCGGGATACCGATGCGGGCCTTTCTGTGCCAAAGTGCTCCGCCATTTGCGTTAGGGTCTTCACCAGTCGATGGGGCGACTCATAAAAGACCATCGTCCGTTCCTCAGCAGCCAAAGCTTTCAGTTTGGTTTGCCGACCCTTTTTGTGGGGCAAAAAGCCTTCGAAACAGAAGCGGTCATTGGGCAACCCCGATACCACCAAGGCCGGAATGATAGCCGTTGGGCCGGGTAGGCACTCCACGGGTATTTTGGCTGCTATTGCCGCACGTACCAACAGAAAGCCGGGATCGGAAATACCGGGGGTGCCGGCATCGGTCACCATGCCGAGGGTTTCCCCGGCTTGCAATCGCGCCACCACTTTGTCCAGCACCTTGTGCTCATTCGCCTGGTGAAAGGCCGTCATGGGTACCTGTAGGTTGAGGTGCTGCAGCAAGCGACCGGTTACCCGTGTATCTTCCGCCAGCAGACCATCCACCGTCTTCAGCGCTTCGATGGCGCGCAGCGTGATGTCTTGCAAATTGCCAATGGGGGTTGGTATGAGTATAAGTCGACCCATAAGGCAAAGCTACATATTCAGAATATGGACTTTACCGATTAAAGTCACCGGTGGAACGCTACGGGCTGCCATCGATATGCCGTACCTTAGTGCAATCCGAAAATTTAATGCGAAAAACATGAGTCAAGCCGTAAGAAACCTGGAGCCAAAAGCATTGTGGAATCACTTTGCCGATCTGAATGAAGTGCCTCGTCCTTCGAAGAAAGAGGAGAAAGTGATCGCTTTCATGAAGGCCTTTGGTGAGCAACTGGGTTTGGAAACGATTGTTGATGATGCGGGCAATGTGATTATTCGTAAGCCTGCTTCACCAGGCATGGAAGATCGTACACCGATCATCATGCAGGCCCACCTAGACATGGTGCACCAGAAGAATAATGATACGGACTTTGACTTTGCCACCCAAGGGATCGACATGTATGTAGATGGGGACTGGGTGAAAGCCAAGGGCACTACCCTGGGCGCAGACAATGGCCTGGGCGTAGCATCAATCATGACCATCCTGGCGAGTGATGATATTCCACATCCGGCTATGGATGCCTTGTTTACCATCGATGAGGAAACCGGCATGACGGGGGCAGAAGCGTTGCAAGGCGGTATGCTGAACGGTAAGATCCTCCTCAATCTTGACACGGAAGACGATGATGAAATAACCATCGGTTGTGCCGGTGGTATTGACGTAACCGCCAAGCGCTCCGTACCTATGGAGGCAACACCGGGCGGTGTGCAGGCGTATGAGGTAAAGGTGAAAGGCTTGTCAGGCGGCCACTCGGGTATGGATATCCACCTGGGCCGCGGCAATGCCAACAAGCTGATGAACCGCATCCTCTGGATGGCGGGCCGGCAGTTGGGCCTGCGACTGAGCCACCTCGATGGCGGTGGACTGCGCAATGCCATTCCTCGTGAGTCTACGGCTACGGTAACGGTGCCGGGCGATCAGGCGGCACAGTTTGAAGGCGCATTAGCGACCTGGGGCGATGAACTCAAAGCCGAGTACAAAACCACCGATCCCGATCTGGCAGTGGAATACCACAAAGTGGATACCCCCGCACAGGTGACTACACTCGAGTTTCAGCAGCAATTGTTCAATGCCGTTTATGCCTGTCCGCATGGCATCTATCGCATGAGCCCGGATATCGAAGATCTGGTACAGACCTCTAACAATATCGCCCGTGTACTGGTAGCCGAAGGCGAGTGCACGGTGATGTGCCTCACCCGCAGCGCAGTGGATACCGAGAAGATGGACCTGGCGCAAGCCATTCAGGCCAATTTTGAGCAGATGGGTGCTAAGGTGGAGTTTGCCGGTTCCTATCCCGGTTGGACACCCAACCCTGATGCCGCGATTGTAGACTTGATGCACCAGACCTACAAGGAGCTGTTCAGCGAAGAACCTAAGGTATTGGCCTGTCATGCCGGACTGGAGTGTGGTATTCTGGGTACCAATTACCCGGACGTGGAGATGATCAGCTTTGGGCCCAACATCAAGGGTGCCCACAGCCCGGTTGAGCGCACGCAGATCAGTTCGGTACAGAAGTACTGGAAGCTACTGCTCACCACTTTGGAGCGCATACCAAAGGCGGGGTAGGGGCACATCTCTGCTCAGTCCATCGATTTTAGAACCCGTCACTGCGGTCCCCGCCTACCGGCAGGCAGGCGCCTCAGGCGGAGAAGCGATCTCGTGTTGTTTAGCATTTACACCCTAACAACCCCATCACACGACTTCGTCATCCTGATACTCCAAACCCTACCTGTCATGGTGACTGTGCCTTCACGTATC
>CAJXXO010000149.1 GCA_913062655.1 uncultured Bacteroidota bacterium
CCTCTTTTTTGAATTTTACTTTTCACCTCCTCTATTAAACCATAATAGGATTGAAAATGGTTGTTCAGTTTCGTAAACTCATTAATTAACTGATAATCCTCTGTTAAATTATGCTCCAACAAATGCACTATTTCATCCACCATTTCAAACTGGAGTTCATCCATTGCCATGGTGTACTGCGATTGCCCCTCAAGAATAAATTCTTTATTTTTATCAATAGGTACTTTTCTATCTTTAAATTTTCGAGTCCACACCATTCCTGGTAAAAGGAGTAAATATAACAAAGCAATCGCATTAAGTACGTATGCAAGTGCGATCATAATTTGTGTGCCAAGACCAAAACCAACAGCTTGTTGCATACCAGCTATCTCAGCAATGCTGCTTTTTGGGATACCAGTTGGAATAAGCAGAATACCCAACAAATAAGAGCGGGCCTTACCTATGTCCCAACAGGGACACAATTGCAGGTCAGCACCACTTTGTATGATAACTTCTTTTATTTCAACGCCAATAGCCGGCCTGCGCAATGGGACCCTGCTCAGGGTGTACTGCGCGTAACCTTGACACAGCCGGTGGATGTAGGTCACTTTCATCTTCGCAACCAGGTGACCTGGCAGCAAACACCGGCAGATGGGGTAATTCGCTTACCCGACTGGGTGCTGCGCCATAGCCTGTATTACGAAGGACGCTGGTTTGACCGGGCCGTGTTGGTGCAACTGGGACTGGATCTGCGCTATCACAGTGCTTTTCGACCTTATGGGTTTGATCCAGCCTTAGGGCAGTTTATCCTCAGTGAGCAAGCACCTTTATCGACTTATCCGGTCTTCGATGTCTTCTTCAATATGAATGTGCAGGGTGCGCGCATCTTTGCCAAGATGGAGCATTGGAATCATGGATTAGGATTTCCGGAAGGCTACTACACTACGTATGGCTATCCCGCTGCAGATCGCTCCTTCAAGTTTGGGATTAGTTGGCGCTTTTACGATTAAGCGTTTCCGTAAATTTTTAAGAGTGGCTCACGGAGTGCGACAGAGTTCGTACTGCACAAATGGCCTATCTGCTTTGCAATGGCAGTAGGCGTCACCCAGTCTTCAAAGTTGGCATTCGGCATGGCCTGTCTGTTAGCAGGGGTATCAATGATACTCGGCACCACCACTCCTGTCACAATATTGTGCGGTCGGCCTTCTTCATTCAAAATTTTAGCGAGGTTTACCAACTGTCCTTTGGCCAAAGCATATGCCAAAGTACCACCCGCTGCTTCCGGCTCCAATGCCGGTTTGGCAGCTACCAATACGATTCGGCCAAAGTTGCGTTGCTTCATATGGGCAAAGGCTGGACGCAAGGTGTTGTAAGCCGTCATGAAATTTAGCTTAAACATATGTTGCAGCGCTTCCTCATCGGTGTCATTCAGTGTGCCCATAGCAAATCCACCTACCAGGCAGACACAGGCATCAATCCGTTTGTGTCGCTCTTGCACACCATCCACAAACTGCTGTGCAGCCACCTCATCCGTTAGGTCCACTATCTCCGCCTGTACGCCATTACGCAGCGACAGATCGTCCCGGTCCTGCTGATTCATAACTGTTCCTTCGATAACAATACCGTGATGAATAAACTGGTCAATAACGGCTGTCCCTAAGTTTCCGGCAGCACCGGTGATGATAGCTACTCTGTGCATGATGCAATTCGGTTTTATGGTAACAAATCTATGGCTTCTTCTATCAAGGTATCGTCCCCTCTAAACTCGTCCAAAGGTAGTAAATCGACCCGCACATCGGGGGGTATGCCATTCTCAATATTAAAACTATCCGGCAGCCAGGTCTGTGTGCTGGAAAAACGGTAGCGCCAGCCATTGGGCAACTCGGCATAATACGGCAGACCGCCACCTCCACCTGTGGTATCGCCCAGCACGGTCACGTTCGGCAGCGCTTTCATTTGTGCTACAAAATCATTGGTAGCGCTATAGCTGGATCTGTTGGTCAGGATAATAACGGGTTTGGTAAAGGGCTCATCCACTTCCGGTTCGATGTACACGGGGAAAGGCGCACTAAAATCGGAGTGGCCCGGACCGGTTTTATAGATGTTGTACACGGCCAATCTTCTCTGGTCGGCAAAACGGCTCAATAATAAAGTGACATTGGACAGACTGCCACCCCCGTTATCCCGTACATCAAAGAGGATACCTTTCGTGTCGGCAAATTTCCGAAGTACATAATCAAGTTGACTCGCACCGATGCTGCGCCCAAAGCTCGAATAATAGATGTAGCCAATGGAGTCGGCAATGAAATCGTTGATCAGTGGGCCTGAGATCTCATACCGATCGCTAAGGTAATTGCGCTCAATGATGGTGAAGTTGAAGTTCTGTGGCGCATTCAGGTACCAATTCCAATTCCTGCTAAAGTCAAAAGGCGTAATCAGATTCACATGCCCGTCTCGCAACACGTATAGCATATCCGACAGTACATCATACAGTTCGCGGCTGGTCATATCCTGCTGAACCCTGGGCCGGTATACGGCATAGATGGAGTCCCAGTTGATGTTTTTGTAGTCGAAGAAGGAGTACTTTTTATCTACGGTGTGCCACATCGACTCGAAATTGGTCACCGGATCGTCATCGGGCTCTTCGGGCAATAGCAGGCGCTCACAGCTCGTGGCGGTCAGGAAAAAACACAAAATCAGAGACAATCGATACATGGACACCATCTGTTCCACTAAGATACTACTTGAGCGCAGTATAACTGGAATCCAGGGGTACGTAAGTGTCTTCTATGTAGGCGGCATCCAGCCGGTAACTGTCGTATTGTGGCAGGTCTGCCTTGCGCATCACAATCTTTAAGCTGTTGATGTAATGCTGTCCCATTTCACTGTAACGCAGCAAGTAATTCACCAACACATAGGGGTCATCGGTCTCAATCCGTTTATCCCGATACTGCTGATAGGGCCCCCTGGCAATGGTTTTGAAGTAATCATAAATGCTGGCGCTGATATTCGGGTACCGTTTTACATACACCTGCATATTCTCGCGCGCTTCGCTGGCTGCAATTCTCGATTCGTTGGGGTCAAACGACCACACACCAAATACATTATTGGCTTTGATAAAAAAGCGACTGCTGCCCCAACCTGTTTCCAATGCGGCTTGCGCCAGTACCACACTCATCGGGCGAGTGACCATCTTGTCCTGCAAGTGTGGGATGTCATCGGCCCGCCAGTCCTTGAGCAGCTTGGCTACAAATGCGCTATCCGCAGGGGAGGTAGCTATTCCATCGGACCACTTTTCATGGATGTTGTCCAGTTTGATTCTCGCTTGCCGTATGGAATGGTTGGTAACCAAAATGGCTGGTATCATGATGTCCAGGAATTTTTTCTTCTTTTCCTTTACCGGCAGGTATTTCAGTGTCACCACATTTTGGTAAACATAGGGTACCACGCGTTCACCCTTGATGGGTATGATATCTTCTACATCCTCTATCGTTTTGTACTGAATACGGAGTGTTTCCTGGGCAATGGCACGTAGTCTCTTCGCGTTGGTATCTACGATCTTCTTTTTTCTGGCGACAGCTTCGTCCACCAGGTCCGTGACCTCAGCTTCCGACAATCGATCCACATAATTGGTATCAATAAAGAAATCGTCATATTGGGTGAGGTCATATTTTTCGATAGTAAGCGCCAGCTTTTCCGGGTATGCCGAGCCGATGTCAGGATGGTATTCATCCAAGTAGGTGACCAGTTCATGTGGATCATTGGTTTTGGCGCGTTGGTTACGGAAGACTACAAAGCGATCCCCGGTACCAATCATTTTAAAATAATCGATTACACTTTCAGGCAGGAATTTGATGTACTTTCTGAAATAGACGACCTCGCCTGGTGCTGCACCTGGACTTTCAACTTTTGGTGACGTCTCATCTGTACTTTGAAACCCAAATAAATTGTTGCCTTCCTCAAAGAATCGAGCCGAGCCCCAATCGGTTTCTACGATGGCCTGTGCCAACACTATGCTAACGGGGTGGGTGGTCAGTTTTTCCAGGAGGTCCTGGTAATTATTTGCTTCGTACTTCAGGATTTGCTTACGAATAAATACTCGAGCCGCTTCGGCTTCATCGGAGGCGCCATCTGCAATTTGCCGAATTTCCTCCAACATACGTTTTTCCCGATCAATGCCGTATTTGGCAATCAAAATATGGGGTAGCACCTGTTGTATGAATGCCTCTCTCCTTTGTTCCGGGGGCAGGTATTGCACGGACAAGTATCTGTTGTAAAGGGTTGGGACAACAGCCGGTCCTTCTTGCTGAACAATTTGATTAATAGAATCGAGCAACAGGCGTTCTTCCCGCAGCCCTTCACGAGTCAGTTGGATAAGGGTTCGATTGGTAGTCTCATCCACAAAGGCAAGGTCCTCCTCTTCAAAAAGCGCCAGGTCATTCTGCTCCTCCTGGGCGTCAGTAGGTTGGCAGCCACTGAAGGACAGTAAAAAAAGAAATAGTATTGCTGTTCGAAGTAAAAAAAGGTGCATAAAGTGTTGATTTATAATTGAATAACAAGCTACAGGGCTATTGTTTAGGGGAAAAGACCGGAACGCTATACCAATACCATTGGTCTGGCTCGGGCCCCGGTGCGGTTAGCGTTACTTTGTTGCGCCTGCCCTGGATAGTACCCGCTATGGTAATGTGGTAGGTGTATGCATCTTCTTCGTCTTGGTGGGCCGTACACATAGCCTGCCCATTCCAGAAGCAATTGAGTCGATCAATTTGGGCCATAGCCGAGTCGAGCTGTATGGTAATGTCGGGCGGTTGTTGCTGCACGACAGGGCCATGGTAATCAAGCTGTGAAACGGGTAATGGCTGGGTATTTGCCTTTAGACGAAAGGCCGATGTAGTGCCAAAGCGTTCATTCATCGGAAAGCGGGGAAGAGCGAAGCGCGGGGAATAGGCAGACAGCACCCCAGAGTGTTGGGCGGCTGCAGCATGTATACCATACTTACGAAGTATGGCGGTATAGGAAGGGTCATATTCACCATAGGGGTAAGCGTAGTGAGTGGGTGCATGGCCCAAATGCGCTGTGTAGGCTTGGATGGCCTGCCGTAGGTCTTGCTCAAAGTAGGCGATTTGCTGCTCCTTGGGCTGATTCAGAAAGTAGGCATGGCTATGTGAGTGTAGACCTATTTCCCAGCCGGCCTTTTCCAATTCACGAATCTCAGCCCAGGTCACCTGATGGCCCTTGCCAACTTGTTGCGTAGCAATGAATAGGGTGGCGGTAAAGCCATATTGCTGCAACAGGGGAAAAGCTTTGGTATACACAGATCGATAGCCATCATCAATGGTTAGGGCTACAGCTTGCCGGACTTTTGATGTACCATCCTTCAGCCGTTGTAAGGCTTCCGACAGGGTGACCGTCTCAATTTGTTGTTGCTGCAGATAGGAAAGGTGTGCCGCAAAAGTATCGAGGGCTATATTGGTAGAGGGGTAGGCTGCTTCTCCAAATCGATGATAGACAAAGCTGGGTATGCCTGTAGATTGCGCTGACAATACCTGGAGTTGGCCCAGCAATAGCGTACATATCAGTAGTCGGAAAAAGATGGATTGCTTTTTCTATAAAATAGGAAAAGCAAGTGTGGCCACCAAATACTGCCGTATCGATCAATAATTGAAGTAGGTGACTAAGGAAAGTGTGTGACTGCCCGAAGCCACGGGATTAGCCGGCTCATTGGTCAATCGGTAGAAATCCCACTGATATACCAGTCCGACTCGATTGCCATTTTTCAATGGATACTGCAAGGCCCAGGTGGTGAGGAGGCGTTGAAAGCTGCCCCAACTGGCAATGCGTGTACTTTGCAACAATTGCTGCACGTAGCCATCTTCGTCATTGTAAAAGCCATCTGGGCCACCATACGCGAAGGCAGGGCGCAAAGTAGCCCCTACCACGGGTATATGTAGCTGCCCGATGAGCCACCAGTCGCGGGCAAAAAAACGGAGCCCCCACTGGGACTGAAGGCATACAGCGGGGCTGGTAGCTACTTCAAAGTTGAAATTGTTATTGGCATACCCGGTATGTTCACGCATACCGGCCATCGTCAGCCAACTGCCCCCCAATTGTGTATTGCGTTTGGCTGTGCTCCACGAGTCAATGTCGGCTAATAAAGCGTAGTCAAACTGAAGGTGAAATTGCGTAGCGGTAGAAGCTTTGTTTCCAGGTTGGGCCTGTCCGAAAAGACCCATCAAACGGAAAGTCTCTGTGATGCCCGCCTTGTACTTGTAGTGGCCCAGCCACATACCTCCACTTGGTCCGCTATAGCGCAGGGGCGACATGCCTTGATCTACCACAGTACGATAGCTGAAAAGGGGGCCGGCCTCTACCAACCTGATTTTGTCCTGCGCAAACAAATAGGAGGAAATAAAAAGTAAAACAGGAAGGAGGATTTTATGCATACCTTAAAAATAGTGGCTTTAGGTGAACGTTACCCTCTCTAATGTCATTTCCTTGCTGTGAAACGTAAGGTCTATTCCCCGAATCATTACAAAGGGCGAACGATTATTGATTAATTTCGGGCCGGAGCAAATTATTACTATGTCATCCATTCTGTTAGCGTTCCAACAAGTCTTATTACAGGCCAATGCGCCTGATAAAATCACGCTTGAG
>CAJXXO010000150.1 GCA_913062655.1 uncultured Bacteroidota bacterium
TGATATCCATGTCGATCTTCTCGGCTATATCTTTCAATATCATGGGCTTCAGCTTGGTTTCATCTCCGGTGAGAAAGAAATCGTACTGGTAGTCCATAATCGCATGCATGGTGTTGTATAAGGTAACCTGTCGCTGCCGAATCGCATCGATAAACCACTTGGCCGAATCGATCTTCTGCTTGATAAAGAGTACCGCCTGCTTCTGTTCCTTATCCTTTTTGTTGCTTTCCTTGTAGCCCTGCATCATATTCTTAAAGTGTGGGCTGATCCGCAAGTCGGGGGCGTTGCCTTTGGTCAACCGCAGCTCCAGCTCGCCCTCCTTATTCTCAATAATAAAATCAGGAATCACAACCTGCTCTGTGCGGTCGGAAGCGCTGTAGGCTCCCCCGGGCTTTGGGTTCAACTTCAGAATCTCGTCCAGTGCCCACTTCAACTCATCCTCCTCAATATCGAGGCTGCGCATGATCTTTTCGTAGTGTTTCTTCGAAAAGGCCTCAAACTGTTGTTCTACTATCTGAATCGCCAGGCGTATGGTCGGGTTGGAATCTTTCTTCCGCAATTGTATCAACAAGCATTCTTGTAAAGAGCGTGCCCCCACTCCTGCCGGCTCGAATTCCTGAATGACGGCCAATAATTCTTCTACCTCTTTTTCATCCGTCATCACGTTTTGTGAGAACGCCAGGTCATCTACAATGGCCTCCATTTCCCTACGTAAATACCCATCGTCACCTATGCTACCGATGATTTGCTCTGCTATGGTGAATTGGCGGTCGTCCAGCGGCACCATGCCCAGTTGTCGTTGCAAGCTTTCGTGAAAGGTTTCAGCTACTTTTACCGGTATGGTCCGTTCCTCCTCCGGGTCCGGATAGTTGTTGTCGCGCAACTTGTAATCGGCTACATCATCATCGGTGAGGTACTCCGTCAGGTCTATCTCATCATCCCGGTCATCATCTGTGGCTTTTTCGTCCTCCAACCTATACTCATCATCCTCCAGGCTTTGTTGGGCATCTACTTCCAGAGCCGGATTGGCCTCCATTTCTTCTTTAATGCGCTGCTCCAGGTTCACCAACGGTATTTGCAGCAGCTTCATAAGCTGAATCTGCTGCGGTGACAGCTTTTGCTGTAGTTTTTGTGCCAGGCGTTGGTTGAGCATAAAACCGTTTCAAAGGTGGTCTATCAAAGTTACCATATCCCTTAGCAAATACACTGCCAAAGTTCTCATTCCTTCAGGCATAACCCAACCCATTAGGCTCGTTTCTACCCGTTGAAACCACTATTTTTGCCCAACAAACGGCAACATACCATGCAATACATACAGGATTTGGCGCAATATGAAGGACAGGAAGTTACCTTAAAGGGCTGGGCGGCCAACAGGCGCACGGGCAAAGGACTGGTGTTCCTGATTCTTCGGGACGGAACCGGCTTTTGCCAAACGGTACTCAGCCAGGAGGTGATACCTGATGACCGCTTCGACATGGCCTACAAATTGCCATTAGAGAGCGCCATAGAGGTTACCGGTAAGGTGGTAGCTGATGACCGGCAGATAGGGGGCTACGAGGTTCAGGCGACCAATATTGTATTGATCCACGAGGCAGAAGAGTATCCTATTGCCAAAAAGGAACACGGGGTCGATTTCCTGATGGACCACCGCCACCTTTGGTTGCGCAGTCGCAGGCAGTGGGCGATCATGCGGGTACGGAACCGCCTGATCTACGCGATCCACAATTTTTTCCAGGAAGAAGGATTCGTACAGATGGATACACCCATCTTTACCGGTAATGCCGTTGAGGGTACCAGTACGTTATTTGAAACGGATTTTTATGGTCAGCCGGCTTACCTGAGCCAGAGTGGGCAGTTGTATGGCGAAGCACTAGCTATGGCCCTCGGCAAGATCTACACTTTTGGGCCTACCTTCCGTGCGGAAAAGTCTAAAACGCGCAGACACCTCAGTGAATTCTGGATGATTGAGCCGGAAATGGCATTCTATGATCTGGAGCAAAACATGGATCTGATAGAGCGTTTTATGCAGCACATTGTCAATGATGTGGTCACGCATTGTCACTTTGAATTAGAACAACTGGAGCGTGATACCACAGTGCTCAAGAAGATCAATCAACCGTTTCCAAGGCTTACCTATGACAAAGCGGTCGCCTTGCTAAAGGGAGAAGAAGATTGGGAGGGGCGCAATGCCATTGCCCTGCTGGAAGAGGACTTGAAACAGGTGCAAAACGACTTGGCGGAAAAAAGGGCTAAGATCGAAGAATATGAAGGATTGCTGGCGAAGGGTGGCTTGAAGAAGGGTAAGATGAACTACTACCGCGCTACTGCCGATAAGCTGAAGCAGGAGGTGAAAGAGCTGGAAGAAAGAGCATCCAATATTCCGCAATGGATCGAATCAGCCAAAAACTTCAAGCATGGCAACGATTTAGGGGGGTCAGACGAAACCGTTCTCACCCGTTTGTTTGATTGTCCTGTGATGGTATACAACTGGCCAAAGGATATCAAAGCCTTCTACATGAAGCGATGTGAAGACGATGATAAGTATGTAAAAGGCGTGGATGTATTGGCACCGGAGGGCTTTGGTGAAATCATTGGCGGTGCCGAGCGAGAAAACAATAAAGCACTACTGATCGAAAGGATCCAACACGAGGGGCTACCGATGGAGGTTTTTGAGTGGTATCTCGACTTGAGGCGCTTTGGTTCCGTACCGCATGCTGGCTTTGGACTCGGGCTTGAGCGAATGGTAGCTTGGCTGTGCAACCTGCACCATGTGCGGGAGACGATCCCTTTCCCTCGCTTCTATGGCCGCCTAAATCCTTAATCACCTAAGGCAATACAACTTGTAATGATAAGGGGTGGGTGTCAATGGTATCTATCCGGGTGATCTGTTGATCGGTCCACCCATAACAAACCACTGCACCGCGAGCCAAGCCACTTCTATCGAGCCAGCCCTGCTCATCTCTAATGATGCGCGGATGTACGGGCCACTGACTATCCGGGCGGGAGACAAACAAGCGAAGGTGCTCATTTTCCAGTAGGGCGGATAGGTTGTTTTGAACCAGCTTTCGACAGCCTTTACAACCATACGAAGGTACCATCAGATACGTGCCTTGGCTATCCAGAGAATAGGGTAATTGTGCAAAGTAGTTTTCAAGCCGCTCCTCCAGGTTTTCTGTGGTATTCTTAGCAGCCTGCGATTGGCATGCCACCAGGCTAAGCAAGAAGAATAAACGCCAGCCATTACTTTTCAGCCAGCGAAAAAAGTGTAAAGCGATTGTCTCCATCGGCAGGTTGTGTGGTTGATCGGTGTTGAATCCAAAGTCCTTCAGCAGTAGGATAAATACTACGTGGCAGATATTGGGCCGCATCTGGAAGTTCTGCTTCCCCTAGCGCTTCGAGCGTAGCCGCATCAAGTATTTGTAGCGACCAGGGTTTGTCTTCCACTATGTTTTCCATTCCATCTTCGCGCGTCAGCGGCAGGGCATGCAATACTATTCGATACAAATAGTCGCGATACGGATCGTACACCAGCCCGCCATACAGGCTATTCTGCACCCCAAAGGCAGAAGCGGCCCCTACATCGGCCATCATGGACATTTTCATGGGGGCAAAATGGGTAAATGCATTGGCAGGAACATGGGCCTGCCACTTCGCTTGCTGCGTAGCCGCATACGCATACACATTCGGATCCGAGTAAAAGGTGTAAAACAGAGTATCGCCCCTTGGCCTCGACAATTTGGGCATCAAATCCAGTGCGAAGTGGTCCGGGTCTTTGATATAACTCGGCCACGCTCCAACAGCCGCATGATCTTGCGGTGCAGGACCCCCTACCCTCAGAAACAATGGTGCCTGATAGAGACCTCCGGTCGGGCTGTTAAAGTCCCACTCCATCGATCGAATGGAGATGAAGTAACTCCCCTCCAGGTAGTTGATAGGTGTGGGTACAAATGCGTTGAAGGTAATAGCACCATACTCGTTCCATTGATAGGGCAGTTGCCATACCGATACAGTATCGCCCCATGGCGTCAGCTTGATCAGGCGATGATAGTCCAGGTCCAGCAGTAACAAGGTATCCACATGGCTAAAGCTACCCTGAAACTTGTGCGGGGCTTGTTGTACACGAGACAACGAAAACCTGCTTGTTACGCTATCCGCTGAAACGTCATAGACAACAAATTGCCCTTTCTGGTCATGGTACACGCCCCAAAATGGTTGGTCCGCCTCAAACAAGGGATATATGAAGCCGTCTGACACTTCGGCCGGCACGGTGCGTGCCTTCTCTGCCACAAGGGTATGCGAAAAAGGGTCAGTTGACTGGCATCCGACCAACCAACTGACCAACGCGATGACAAGCGTGCATCGTGCTATGCTGTGTAAAGCAGTTATGGTTGATCGATTTGTGTCAACAATACAAACGGAATGGTATCCAGGGTAGGATCATCAATGGCAAATACCTGTACCGGATCGCCATTGTTAGAGAGGGAATCTCCATCAATACGCTGTAACGTGTAAGTGCCGTCAATTAAACCTTGCCGCCAATGTGCAAAGGCACTATCCTCCAGGGCTGGAAACAGCTCATCCCAGTCACCGGTATCGAAATAGTCGGGTATGGTTTGGGTTTGCAAGGCATTGTGCAGCGAGATTAAGGCACTGTTTTCATCAGCGTTGACCACATTTCGCGGAATGCAGTTGCAGTATCTTTTTACCGGCACACAGCGTACCCCCCAAATGGAGCGCACCATCCGGTGGTAAAAATAGCAGGGCTGCACACGGGAGTAATTATCGTCTCCCTGTGTCTTTTGTGCCAATTGCACGTCTTGTACAACAGGTTCGGTGGCTAAGGATTGGTCGCAACGACTAAACAGCAGCAAGATACCTAGTATCGCTGCTGGCAACAGCAAGTAAGAATATTTTTTCATGTTGGGGTATTTTTAACTTGTAATATACACAAACTCTTCGTTGGTGTCAAGGGGTACTGTCCTGCCTGTTTTTCTGAGAATGCCAGAAATACCCGAACTTTAAGCGGTTCGTAAAATTGAAATATGGCCCATATTACCATCCCAGCAGTAGATTTAGACCAATTTGTAAACGGCAATGCCGATCAACGGTCCGCTTTTGTAAAAACACTGGGCGAAGCATACGAGCAAGTAGGCTTCGTAGCCGTGAAAAATCATGGTATCGATGCGGGACTTGTAGATAGGTTTTACCAGTTGGTAGAGTCCTTTTTTGCGCTACCGGACAAATCGAAAAAGCAATACGAGAAAGCTGAGCTGAACGGCCAGCGGGGCTACACTTCTTTTGGCCGCGAACATGCCAAAGGCAGCGAAGCCCCCGACTTGAAAGAGTTTTGGCAATTTGGCCAAACCGTTACAGACGATGATCCGGTAAAGGCAGAATATCCCAGCAATCTGGAAGTAACCGAGCTACCCGATTTCAACGCAACCGGTGTTGCTTTATACGAGGCGTTCGAAAAGAGTGGCACACAACTCTTGCGTGCTATTGCTTTGTATTTAGGGTTGGATGAGGATTACTTTGATAAGTGGGTGCACAACGGTAATTCTATTCTGCGCGCTATCCACTATCCGCCCATCACTGCCGAGCCCAAATCCAGTATCCGGGCGGAACAGCATGAAGACATCAACCTGATAACTCTATTGGTAGGGGCGTCCGCAGAGGGATTAGAATTGCTAAACAAGGCGGATGAATGGGTGCCCGTCATGGCTCCGGAAGGCTACATCATAGTGAACGTAGGTGATATGCTTCAGCGCCTCACCAACAACAAATTGCGCAGTACTACCCACCGGGTGGTCAATCCACCCCGGGAAAAGTGGAATACCCACCGCTACAGCATTCCCTTTTTCTTACATCCAAAGTCACAAATGCCGCTCCATTGCCTGGCATCGTGTATTGATGAGGAGCATCCTAAGCAATATGATGATATGACCGCAGGTGAGTATCTGGATCAAAGGTTGATCGAAATAGGGTTGAAAAAAGCAGATTAGTAGCGCAATAGTTCTTCTACCAACGCATTGTATGCCGCCACGGTATTCTTATATGCTTGCCCGGTTGCAGGACCGCTGAATCCCGTGTGCACCGCAGCCACCTTGCCATCACCGTAGAGAAAGAGGGTTGTAGGATAAGCAGAGAAGCCTTCCAGTTGTGGAAGCACATTTGCTACACCTTCCCGATCAGCGTACCCGGCATAGTATACGGGATAACTGAGCGCCAAATAATCTCTTGTACGATCGATATTGCGCTGTGCCTGTAGGCTATCGCGTGTTCTTTCAAAGGACAAGCCCATTACTTGCAGATCACCTGAAGCCTTTTGATACAGGGCCTCCAACAAACGAGCTTCATCCTTACAGTTGGGGCACCACGTTCCCATAATCTGAATAATAGCCGGTTTTCCTCTTTCTACAGGTTGGATACCACTGGGTAGCTGCACAGTAAAAGGCGACTGAGCCGTGGCCATGCGAAAGGCATCCGGTAGCCTCACACTGTCATTCCGCCAGGCAACCCATGGCTCGGAAAAGTGGTGTCCGCTGCGATAGATCCCCCGCAAAGTATCT
>CAJXXO010000151.1 GCA_913062655.1 uncultured Bacteroidota bacterium
AATGAAAAACTCTACGCCTATCCCTTCAAATTGACCACGTAAGGGCTCATTGAGCCTTGCCAACTCTTCGCTGGAAATGTAAAGGCTATGGGGGTCGAGCTTTTTAAACATTTCATCAACCGCTACAGAGAACAGTTTATCGGTATTCACGGTATCTACGTAGCGATTATCAATGTAATTTAGAATCTCATCCAGCTGATTGTATTGCGTACGGGAGAATACCGATACCTTACCACTGCTGGTTGGATGTAATTGCCAGCCTATCCCTATTCCAACGGCCAGCATGGCGGCAAAGAGTAAAGGGTACAGCAATTTTATGGTTGACTTGTTCTGATTGGACGGCTCTGACATCTATTTGGATTTAACTCCCCAATTTAGCTTGCTAAATAAAGTACGAAGATACAATGGGGCGGACGCTAACCAATAACTTTGTTGTAACGGAGATGGGCAAATCTTTGTTTGCAAAGGATGATAAATGAATGCAAATAGGCGTTAATGGGCATCATTAAACACACGGAAGCTCCTTCCAGGCATCGACACTTGGAGCAGCAAAACACAACCTCGTTGCTGTATGGCATGAACGAAGAGGACCAACTAGTACCGCAAATAACAAAACAGGCAATACCGCAAATCGCACCCCTGGTAGATGCAATTGTAGACCATTTACTCAGTGGTGGCCGGTTGTTTTACCTGGGTGCCGGCACTAGCGGACGCCTGGGCATTGTTGATGCCAGCGAATGTCCGCCCACATTTGGGGTAGATCATGGCCTGGTTATCGGCTTGATAGCCGGAGGGGATGGTGCAATACGGAAAGCGGTCGAGTTTGCAGAAGATGACCCCAAACAAGGCTGGAAAGACTTACAGCAATACGGCTTCAACCATAAGGACGTGCTGGTCGGTATTGCGGCCAGTGGTACCACACCCTACGTAGTGGGAGCAGTGCAAGAAGCTACTGCACAAGGGATGATTACCGGCTGTATAACTTGTAATGAGAATACCCCATTGGCCGCTGCCGCTACATTTCCCATTGAAGTGATTACCGGGCCGGAATTTGTGACCGGAAGCACTCGATTGAAAGCTGGTACCGCCCAAAAACTCACGCTCAATATGCTTACCACCACCGCTATGATTAAACTGGGCCGTGTGGAGGATAATCGAATGATAGATATGCAGCTCTCCAATGACAAATTGGTAGAACGAGGCACAAAAATGGTGATGGCCGCTACCCCATTGGATTTTGATACCGCACAGCGTTTGCTTTTACGTGAAGGCAGCGTAAGAAAATCGATAGAAAAGTATCAAATGGAGAAAAAATGAAGGCGGTGATGAACCATAAAATCGATACATTGTCGACAGAGTGACAAGTTAATTGTATGCATGAGCTAGAACCCTTTTACCGCTGGCGCGACTATTATATAGCCGATGAAGATGAGTACTCTCCCTTTTTTGGACGGGAGTACAGCGAATTTGAATTTTCTACTACCATTTACAACTACTACATCCACCCTCAGTGGGATGAAATAGGTAGCCCTACCCTCTTTTGTAAACTCATCTATACCGACTATGCATTAGGCTTTGCGGTTATCGAATTCATTGGCGAATGGAATGATTGCATTCACAACGATATCATGTATCTCAAGCGCAATATCACGGAAAAGCTGATGCAAAATGAAGTCAATAAATTTTTGCTGATTGGCGAAAATGTACTCAATTTCCATGCCTCAGATGATTGCTACTACGAAGAATGGTTTGAAGAGGTAAATGAAGAAGGCGGATGGCTGGTAGGGCTAGGGTTTCGAGAACATGTTACCGAAGAAATGCGAAGGGCCGGAGTACACCATTACATCCTGATGGGAGAGCATTATGATGAGGTAAACTGGCGCACCTACGAGCCTATGGGTCTATTTACCAAGATTGATAACCTGGTTATGAAAGCACTACCATCATGAAACACCTATTTCCGCTCGCACTACTCCTGTTGGTTTGGGCCTGTTCTTCTACAAAGGATAAACAAACAGCCAACGACACTTCGCCTTGGATTGACAGGCAGATAGATGCGTATAAGGCGGAAGAGCCGATCACACCACCCAGGACCATATCAGCCTACCTTTTTGATGGCGATACCGTCTATCACATCACTGCACCTTGCTGCGATCAGTTCTCCTCACTATATAGCAACGAAGGTGCTTTTATATGTCACCCGGATGGGGGCATAACAGGAAAAGGAGATGGCTCCTGTCCTTCCTTTCGTACCCAAGCTACCTTTCTTTTCGAAGTATGGAAGGATGAAAGAAATCAGCTAAAATAGGATTGGCTTCCTACCGTTATCAGACTAGCTTGCATAACTATTTGCGACTCAGCTCGTATAGAAAGTCAAATCCCTTTATTTGCCACAAGTAATCAGACATATCTGTTGCCTGCTTGCCCTCATGTTTGGCCTAATGGGTTCTGCGACAGCCCAAAATGCGGCAGACCATACAGACTCTTTGTATGCTATAGTGCAAGAACGCCTTTCGCAAGGCTTGGAAGATCAACATACCGTTTTCTTGCTGAAAAACCTGCATAATATGATGCAGTCCAGAGACCCTCAGCGGGCCTCTGCCTTTCTTGAGCAGGCTATGGATATTGCCGTAAAGCTGAATGATCGACATGAGATCAGTACCATTTATAGCTATTTTGGCAATAACTATCGCAGTCTGGGCATGTACTCCAAGGCATTGGAGTCGCACCTCTCCGCCCTCGATATTGCCCGGGATACCGATGACGATACCATGGCCATATTCAATCTCAATGATATCGGTAATATCTACTATGATATGCAGCAGTACGGAGGAGCGCTTTCTCACTACCGGGATGCGCTCTCCATCAGTGAGAAGAATAAATATACGTATGGTAAGAGTGTATCGCTGAACAATATTGGCCTGGTATACAAGCAATTGGGCATACACGACTCTGCATTAGCCTATCATCAGCGAGGGTTGGAAGCCCGTCAGCAACTCAACGATCCATTCCTTATTGGTCACTCCTATACCTATATTGGAAAGGACTATACGAACCTGGGACAATTTGATAAAGCATTGGCCTCGTTTGATAAGGCCTTAGAACACCTTCTTTCCACAGAGGATTATACGCTTATTGCGCAGACCTACATTCAACAAGCAGAGGTTTTGCAGGCTATGGGCCAGGAAGAAAAAGTACGCCCCATCTACGACCTCGTATATGAATTGCTTAGCTGCCACAAGCTCTATGTGCGATTGGCTGAGCATCAGATAAGGATGGGGCAATGGTACAAGGATAGAGGGCAGTTGGCCACAGCAGATTCGTTTTTAATGGAGGCGATGCATCTCGCCCAAGAGAATAACCTCTCGCTGCAGGAGTTGGAAGTGTACCAGGAGCAGGTTGCCCTGTACGCAGCATTGGGAGCCTATGATAAGGCCTTCTTTGCGCTGCAGTCTTACAATGAAGTAAATGAGCGGCTCAACGAGTCAGAGTTTAGCCAGCGTATTAGCTTGGTAGAAGCACAATTCAACGCCCGCCAAAAGGAGGAAGAACTGCAAGTGCTGGAGCGAGAGGCAGAGCTGCGTGAAGAGGCCCTGCAAGCCCAGGAGGCTAAGAATAATGCTTTATTTGGCATCATAGCCATTTTGATGCTTCTGGGTGTTTTCATTTTGCTTGCCTTTTACCAAAAGGCCAAGTCAAATCGACTATTACTACGGAAGAATGCAATCATTAAAGAACAGAAAAATGAGATTGAGAACAATGTGCAGGAGCTAAAGGCCGCCAAGGAAATGGCAGAACGCTTTTCCAAATCCAAGACAGAGTTTGTCTCCAACTTGAGCCATGAAATCAGAACGCCTATGAATGCCATCGTAGGCCTCACTTCACTGCTATTGGAAAAGGTAAGGCTAAAGGAAAATGATCGCAAGAACCTGGAATCCATCCAATATTCAGCCGACTACCTGGTTCGCATCCTGAATGATGTACTGGATCTGTCTAAGGTGGAGGCCGGAAAGATTAGCCTGGCCAAAGAACCGGTTTCCATCCGTGAATTAGCCGATCGCTTAATCAATGCCTTTCAGTCAAAAGTAGAGGAGAAGCCGATCTTCCTCACCGCTGAAGTCGACACCAAAATACCCCAGTATATCAGTGGCGATGCCACCCGTTTGTACCAAATTTTAACGAACTTAGTCAGCAATGCCATCAAGTTCACAGAAAAAGGCTTTGTGCGACTTGATGTATATCAGTTAGCAGCCACCGACCAGCAAGTGTCCTTGCGTTTCCGTGTAAAAGACACGGGTATGGGCATGTCGGAGGAGCAGTTGCAAAAAATATTTGAACGTTTCGAGCAAGCCTCAGACCAAATCTTCAATCAATACGGTGGTAGTGGATTAGGACTGAACATAACACAGAAACTAATTGATATTCAAGGCGGTGAGTTACAAGTGAAAAGCAGCTTGGGGCAGGGTACTGAGTTTTATTTTACGCTGACCTTCAATGTAGCCCAGCCACCACAGGAACAGGAAAAGAAAACTATGGCGAAACCAGCTAACACCCGATCATTTGGGCAACTGCAAATACTATATGTGGAGGATAATGAGGTAAATCGTTTCTTGGCCGAGCAGATTTTTATGGATTGGGATGCACAGCTAGACTACGCTGAAAATGGAAAAGAAGCCATAGAAAAGCTGGAAGAGAAATCCTTTGACATTGTACTTATGGATATTCAAATGCCAGTAATGGACGGCATTGAGGCCACTCGCTGGTTGCGCAAACATGGCAACGGCTATGCTACAATTCCAATCATAGGATTTACCGCTGATGTAATGGATGGCACCAAAACCAAGGCTATCAATGCAGGAATGAATGATGTCATCCTAAAACCTTTCCAGCGAGAAGAATTATTTGCCATCATTCAACGCTATACGCAGACCACCTCAGAAGCCTGAGAAGTTTATCACTAAACCCGCCTGTAATTGCAACCCGGAAAATCGCCCGGTGAATTCTCCCTGCTCGTCATTTTGGTAATTATTGGGGTTAAGCGCCTTGTGCAAAGTGTAGGTGTCATTGTCAAATAGGTCAATCAGATAGGAGGGCTTGAAATAGAAGAACAGAAAATCATTTAAGCCCACAAAAGTCTGCACCGTTGGGGCAAAGCCCAATGCATTGTATTGATCAATGGGAGCCTGGGCCTGAACACCCAGCTCAGGGTCATTGGTCGTAAGTCGAACGGTGGTATAACTATACACCAGGGCCCCACCTATGCCAAGGGCAAATCCATCACCCGGTTCGGGGAAAGCACCAAAAACCAGGCTGGCTGAGGTTTGAGAGATATCCAGCTCTGTATCGAATCTTTCACCGTTGCGAATGTTTGAGGCATCAAGTGTAGCACCCAAAAAAGCGACATCCAGATTAATGCTCTGCCCACCCAGGCCTACACCCAATGAAAGACTTGGGCCGTGCAATTCTGATAAGGCATCCAAAGGGTCAAACTGCTGGGGGCGGTAACTATTATATTTCTCCACGGCTGAATTGATCAATTCGTAGGCCCCCGAAGCATACTGATAGCCGCCACCGAAATAGAGTTGTGCCGATAGCCAATGCCCTGAACAAAGAAAAAGGATGCCTAAAAACCCCCGCATGATTATTCAACTTGGTACTTGTCTTTTTTATTCTATCGCGGGGTATTGTCAGCTAAGTTAATAGCCTTTTCTCTGCTCGTAAATACGTTCTATAATTTCCACCACTTTCATACCCTCCAGCGCGTTTGTGGTAGCCGCAGAATGGCCCTTAAGCGTATCCACTACATTCTGAATAACGAAGTGGTGGTTGGCAGCGCTGCCCTTGTAGGTGCCATAATCATTCGGTGGGCTGGCCGCAGGCAACTCAGGCGCCTCATAATCTTCTACATGACAATACTCCAGCTTATCCATGTATTGCCCACCTACTTTAATGGTTCCTTTTTCACCAATAATCGTGATGCTGCTTTCAAAGTTGGTATCGTGAATAGCTGTGGTGTAATTAATGGCACCAATGCCTCCATTTACAAACTCAAAATTGATGAACCCCGAGTCTTCAAAAGCAGTGTTGTGATGATGCTTGAAGTTGTCGAACCTGGCATCGATATTTTGCACATCGCCAAAGAGCCAATACATAATATCCAGGAAGTGGCTAAACTGCGTAAACAGCGGGCCACCGTCCAGTTCTAAGGTGCCTTTCCAGCCTCCTTTTTTATAGTACCGGTCATCCCGGTTCCAGTAACAATTGATCTGCACCATGTTGATCTTACCCAGACGCTCTTCGTCAATGACCTGTTTCAGCCACTTGGCGGGTGGGCTGTAGCGGTTTTGCATCACAACAAATACATGGCGCGAACGATGCAGTGCTGTGTAGATCACCTTTTCACAGCGGGCTTTGGATAATCCCATCGGTTTTTCGCACACCACATGGTATTTGGCCTCCAAAGCCGCAATGCTTTGATCGGCATGGATGCCATTTGGTGTACAAATATTAACCACATCGGCCTCCAGTCCCGACTGAAGCATATCCTCC
>CAJXXO010000152.1 GCA_913062655.1 uncultured Bacteroidota bacterium
GAGAAAGGCGTTCTGCGGCACTTCTACCTTTCCGATAGAGCGCATTTTCTTTTTACCCTTTTTCTGCTTTTCCAGCAGCTTACGCTTTCGTGTGATATCTCCGCCATAACATTTAGCGGTAACATCTTTGCGCATGGCACTAATGGTCTCCCGGGCTATGATCTTGGCGCCAATGGCCGCTTGAATGGCGATCATAAACTGTTGGCGGGGGATCAATTCCTTGAGCTTCTCACACAATCTTCGACCAAACTCATACGCTTTGTCCCGGTGAATAAGTGCAGATAAGGCATCTACGTTTTCGCCATTTAGTTTGATGTCCAACTTCACCAGGTGGCTGGAGCGATACCCGATCATGTGGTAGTCGAAGGAGGCGTAGCCTTTAGAGATGGACTTCAGCTTATCGTAAAAGTCAAATACGATTTCTGCCAGGGGCATTTCAAAGGTCAACTCTACCCGTGTCGGTGTAAGGTACACTTGGTTAATGATCTCGCCTCGCTTATCAAGACAGAGGGTCATAATGGGGCCAATGAATTCGGGTTTAGAGATGATCTGTGCCTTGATATACGGTTCTTCCACCCGCTCCAAGGCGCCCGAATCGGGTAGATCTGATGGGTTGTGAACGGTCACCTCTTCGCCATTGGTTTTGTAGGCAAAGTAAGACACGTTGGGGACGGTGGTAATCACCGTCATGTCGTACTCCCGTTCCAAACGTTCCTGGATGATCTCCAGGTGCAGCATGCCGAGAAAACCGCAACGAAATCCGAAGCCCAGTGCAATAGAAGTTTCCGGCTCGAAGGTCAGTGAAGCATCGTTCAGTTGGAGCTTTTCCAGGCTATCGCGTAAATCTTCATAGTCATCGGAGTCAACAGGATAGATACCGGCAAAGACCATGGGCTTCACCTCTTCGAATCCCTTGATAGGGGATGGACAGGGATTATCTACGGTAGTGATGGTATCACCCACCTTCACCTCGCGCGAATCTTTGATGCCTGTTATAATGTAGCCTACATTACCTGCCTCTATTTCCTTTGTGGGAAACATATTTAACCGCAGCACACCAATCTCATCAGCCGTATATTCTTCATCTGTATGAAAAAACTTGATGGCATCTCCTTTCTTCAATGTACCATTGAAAAGCCGGAAGTAAGCGATTACGCCCCGGTAGCTGTTGAACATTGAGTCGAAGATCAAGGCTTGCGTAGGTGCTTTAGGGTCTCCCACGGGAGGTGGAATGCGGTCAATGATTTGTTCCAGTATGTAGGGAACCCCTTCACCGGTTTTACCACTGGCGGGTAGAATATCTTCAAGGTCACAGCCTATGAGGTCCATGATTTGATCGCACACTTCCTCTACCATAGCACCATCCATGTCGATCTTGTTAACCACGGGAATAATCTCCAGGTCATGTTCCAGGGCCAGGTAAAGGTTGGATATGGTCTGTGCTTGCACACCTTGTGAAGCGTCAACGAGTAATAAGGCGCCCTCGCAGGCTTTGATGGCTCGCGATACCTCGTAGGAGAAGTCTACGTGACCAGGGGTGTCAATGAGGTTCAACGTATAGGCCTGGCCATTCTTTTCATAGTGCATCTGAATGGCGTGACTCTTGATCGTAATCCCTCGCTCACGCTCCAAGTCCATACTGTCGAGTACCGTGTCTTGCATTTCCCGCTCGGATACGGTGCGGGTCAGCTCTAACATACGGTCTGCCAGGGTACTTTTACCGTGGTCAATGTGAGCGATGATACAGAAGTTGCGATATTGTTGCATAGGCGGGTCAAAAATACGCAAATGAGGTATAGATTAAGCGTGAAAAGATAACAACCGGAAAATGGAACCGTTTAGTCGCAGGAATAGGATGGTACAAGGATTTTCACGAACTTTAATAGATAAAAACCTTTCATATGAGTACCGAACACCTACCTGCCCGAAATGAGTTCTATCGATCACCGGAATTCATCGCTTCTGTAATCGTCATTATTGTTTTTCTATTCGACTGGCTGCCTTTTTTCCACCTGGATGCCCTTTTGGTAGAACGTAAAATGTCAGGTCTGGGGACGCTGGAGGTATTTACAGAATACTTATCCTTTGTCTACTATTTCTTTTACCTCATCCCAATTGCTGCCGTGTATTTGGCTATTCGTCCCTTTTTGAAAGAAGGACCTGCCACTGCCTATGCCTGGGTAGGGAAATACATCGTTTTTGGCGGCTTAACCCTATTTTTTGTATTCAAGCTTATCGGTTTGGGTGAACTGAGTGGTGGCTTGGGCGGACTTGGGTTTGGCTTCTACATCGCCTGGGTCGCGAGTTGGTTTTTGCCATTCGAGCAGAAAATGCTGGAACTGGTGCAAAGAGGACGCGAAAAAGTAGAGGATGCAACAAAGCAGGGGGCTACCTCTAAAGAGCAGTAAGGTATTACTGGGGCTATCTACGGTCCTTCTGGTTGGGGCCTTTTTCTTTCCCTGGGTGCAACTGGAAGTTGTTCCGGTACAGGGCCGCTTTTTGCCAGAGCTTGTAGCTGAGCAGTTTGGTAAAGGGTCGGTGTGGCATCTATCATCGTATCTTCTGTACGGTCTGGCTGTGTGGGCCGTTATTGTATTCTGGCGAGTGGTATTCCGTTACTCTATTCGCTGGTGCTTTTGGGACCTGCTAATAGCCGGTATCGGTGTGCTTACCTGGGCAAGTCTGTCTTACTACGCACTGTTCAGCGCCCTTACCTTTCAGTTGAAATGGGGAGTAGTATTGGCGATGGGTGCCTGGCTCACAGCGTTGTTGTGCAAGCGATTTACCAGCGAAACCGTAGCTGCGCCTTGATTTCTGTTTGTCGGTTTCCTTCGATCTGGTTTAATCCACTGCCAATGGTTTCGGCATAGGGAAAACGGAACTGTGCTACCCGCACCCAGGCTTCTACGAAATCTGTAGGCTCCCAGTTTAGCAGTACGTACCATCGTGCACCTTCGCCATTGTAAGCCGGGATAGAAAAGCTATACAATACATCTTGTTCGTAGGCGTAAATACGTGTATTGAAGCTTTCCGTATCAAAGAGGGCAAACCGGGTGCTTAGGCTGAGAGGTAGTTTTGAAAAGTCGTAGCGCACGTCTTGGTAAAGCATATATCCTTCTTCACGTAGGTCTTCCCCATCATTGAACAGGCTATACACTAATCGGCTGCGGATAGATAATTGCCGGTTAACATCTTTGGCCAGATGTAGCCTTAGTTCTGACCGAGCCGTAGGTACCAGGTAATCCATGGCCGTTTCATTCTGGCTTCTGTTTTGCCACTTCACCTCATGTCGAGCACGGAAGTAAACCTCTGAGCCCCAGCCCAGATTATAGGTGAGCTGCCCCAGGTATTCTACACCATGGCTTGGAGCATCAGACCGGAATCGTAGCCAGGGATGCCGGTACAGATCGACAAAACCAGACAAGCGCAACTTCCTGCTGAGCTCCGTACTTAGCCCCAGATAGATGCCGGTTTCATTTTCTACCGTAGTCGACTCGCCAAAGGCGTTGCTGTACAAACTTTGATAGTCTTTATCGTAGTGACGGAATACGGCACTAAAGGCGGTTTTGTGGTCAAGGTTGAAGGTAATGCCATTCAAGGTAGCCCAGCCGCTGCCCAGGCTGTGGGCTGTTTCGCCAAACAATAGAATATTGCGGTAGAGGCCGGTGTAGTGAAGGCCGATATTGGTGAGCGCATCGCCATTGAAGCGAAATTGACTGTAGGGCCGCTGCGTAGGGGTGAGGTCGGCATCCAGTCGGGTATGAGCGAGGGTGAGGCCTATGTCTACAAACTCACCTTCGTATTTCAACTCACCGCCCGTTACCCATTCTTGTATGGCATCCTTATCGGCCAATTCATTGGGGGTACGGTGATACCCAGTGATTTGCAGGGAGGTGAAGCCCAGCACCTCATTGTCGAGGGTGTCTACGTCATCTACGTTTCCGTCCACGGCTTTACGACTTACGAAAGCTGTGGCATTTATTTTGGGCGCAATAGCGTAGGTGGCTGCCCCGCCCCGAAAGTATAGGGCTTCATTTACGGAGGTGTAGGGACGCACTGTAAAGCTGTTTCGTTTCACTTGCAAGGGGTAGGGGCTTTTGTTGAAGCCAAAGCCGCTCCACACCACCAATCCTTGTCCAAAGTTGATGGCATAATCGCCAATAGCTAAGGCTTTCAGCTTCCCGATATCCTGTACATAAGCATGAAAGCTGGCAAAGTCAGGCCCGCGCTGAATGGTATCGAGGAAGGGTTCTCCCGGGTCCTTTTCCAGCGTGAATCCTGCGCTAACATTTCGGGAGTACCTGAACTGATAGCGCATATACAAACGCTCCGGTCTTCCCAGATAGCGTTGTCGATCTACAGTGTCTGGCAGGGTATAGCCCAACTGCGGCTCAAGGATGCGCTGATACCGAAGAAAAAGCTGCTGCCGGTTGTACCGCCATACATTACGCCAACGGAAGGTGCGCTCGCGATCTGCATCCACGGTGGTAAAAGGCATAAGCTGTGCAATGGTCTCAAGGTTAAAAAAGGGTACGGCTTGCAGTTCATAAGGTGTGAGCAAATCGCCAAATCGCCTGCGGTACTGAATCAATGCCGATATCTGTTGATCCGAAAGCAGGCGCAACTCCTGCAGTTCGGTAATGGTAGCCGTATTCAGGTTCAGAGGATCAGTCTGCAGTATCTCCAAATACTCCGTGTAGGTATCGAAATCAAACTCTGTTTCGGTTGATTCTACCACATCTTCCAGCAAGAGATCTTGTACGGGCTCACCAGGCACTTGTGCGACCACTATACCTGGGGCGGTCAGGGAAAGTACGTACATGAAATACGTGAAAGTGCGTATTGTGATGTGACGGAGATGTGGAGACATTTGAAACATCACTAAAACCAAAAATTATGAAAACGGTACTCGTATTGCTCTCCCTGTTTGCTACCACTTGGGCCTGGTCGCAAAAAGGAGAAGTATGGCCCATTTACTCGAGTCAAACTTTTGACCTGGATAAGGACTTTCAGATCACAAAGGAATATGAGGTGAAAAATGTGGCGGGTTACTTCATGTTTCTGAACAACAATGAATTCTTTCACGTCACGGATAATATCACAAGCTTGTATAAGATCATTAAGCGAAAGGAAGGCGAGACGGATGTGGTTTATACTGCTGTTAGTGAAGCGGGCAATGTGTATACCTTTTCGTTTGACAAGACCAAGAAGGATGTGATACTGTTTAGCGAAAAGGGCTTTGGCAACTATTACAAGGTACTCACACCTTACGTCACCACCGTTTTTGACAATGTCAACCAGTAGCCTCATAGCTGTTGGTTTTTATCTTTAGCAAACGTATATCGTAGACTGAGCATAGGGGTGCTACCCAACAAGGGGTGGTAGGCATAGGCCAAATCCATCCACAAGGGGTCGATCTGTATGCCTAGTCCGAAGGTAAATTGCACCGGTTGAGTCATGGTGCCTGCTCGAAGTATGAGCCATTCCAGTGGTTCATACTCAATGCCGCCTCGTATGGAAAGACCGCTATCCCACTCCTGTTGGGCTTCCAGAAACATGCGCACGGTGGCTGTACTTGCATAGCGTAAACCGAGACTCATGGTCGTGGGTACAGGGTTTTCCCCTTCCACAAGTTCTACCTGCATCGGATTAAAGGTATGTGCCGATAGCCATAGGTCGTCACTGATGGCATACAGCATGCTCAGCTCCACGGTGAATGTGGTGAAGTTGCCATACTCTGCCATCCTTGTACTCAGCATATCAAAGCTGGCACCAATGGAAAAGTTGCGGGCGAGTTTTCGGCCATAGGCCAATCGAAACTGTTGTTCATTGTAGGCTTCAAAGCCAAAGTAAGAGGCACTGAGCCCAAAACTTCCGGCATTCGTGGGCAACACACCACTGAAGCTAGCGAAATCCACCCCTTCAACCAGGAAGGCCCGTTGGCCGAAAACACCTACTTCAGCATGCTCCATAAAGGCCATAGCCGCCTGGTTATTGGCTGGAGCAAAGGCGTTCAGCGTAGAAAGCCTGGTGAATCCTTTTCCGGCATTACCCGCACCCAAAGTCACAGGCTCATGGTTTTGTCCTACACCGAGTAGCGGCAAAAACAGCACGAGCAGAAAGAAAATCCTTTGCATAGGTGTATTGTATAGGTTACCAAATTAATGATAACCAGTACTATTCCCACATACCGTGTTTGAAAAAAACATAAAGATTATTGGCTTGATGATGGGGTAAACCCTATTTTTGGCGGCTGATTCATAAAACTTAAACAATAGGGAGATGACGCAAACAATCATTTATTTAATCCCCGTTGCAGGCGTGGTAGCGCTGCTTTTTACCCTGTGGCGCTCAGCGTGGGTAGCCCGACAGGATCCTGGTACGGAAAAGATGAAGATGATTGCGGACAATATCGCCAAAGGTGCGATGGCGTTCCTAAAGGCTGAATACAAAGTATTGGCCGTTTTCGTAATTGCAGTGGCAATTTTGCTGGGCCTGTCCGGTAACACCGAGTCCAGTAGTCCACTGATAGCT